>JAUWDQ010000174.1 GCA_030608745.1 Pseudomonadota bacterium
AACTCCCCCAAATACTCTTCCCAGTGGATATCGACCCCTTGGACGTGAGCACCGGGAGGGCCCTTATGGCACCACTCGATCATCTTCTCTACCCCATCCCTCTCCCCTTCGAAGACCGCCTCCACCTTTCCATCCCACCTATTCTTTACCCATCCGGAGACCCGGAGGCGATTGGCCACCTCCTGGATACTATACCGGAAGAAAACCCCCTGAACCCTCCCCCCTACGATAACCCGTGCCCTTGCCTTTTGCGTCCCTTGCTCCTTGTTCATTCAGTTGATCCAACGCTCCATCGGAAATACTTTCAGGCGGGTTTTGATAATGCAACAAAATTAGCATAGACCCTCACAAAAAGCAATTGCCCATTAATTCCCTTGCAAAGGGAATTTAAAGTTTTATATAATCTTGGATCATCCCGGTAATGAGATGGGGAACTCTGGAGGATATGGAGATGGATGGGTTTTATTTAGGCATCGACGTCGGCTCGGTAAGCGCCAATACCGTGATCTTGGACAACAATCGAATGGTTGCTGAAGAACACTATACGCGGACCAAGGGGCAACCATTGAGAACGGTTAAAACGATCTTGGAGGAAATATTGGGACGCATTCCCCAGGAGAGTTTTCGGGCGATTTCCTTGACGGGAACGGGCGGAAAACTCCTTGCTGAGCTCCTGGGCGGGCAATTCGTGAACGAAATCATGGCCCAAGCTAAGGCGGTCTCCTTTCTCCACCCAAAGGTGCGAACAATTATCGACGTGGGGGGCGAGGATTCCAAGCTCATCCTGGTCGACTACGAAGGGACTAATGGAGACTTCAAGATCAGCGATTTCGCCATGAACACCCTTTGCGCAGCCGGCACGGGCTCCTTCTTGGACCAACAGGCTAGCCGTTTGGGCCTGACCATAGAGGAGTTCGGGGAACTGGCCTTGAGGTCGGAGACCCCCCCTCGGATTGCCGGCAGGTGCAGCGTCTTCGCAAAGACGGATATGATTCACTTACAGCAGATCGCCACTCCCGACTATGATATCGTTGCCGGCCTCTGTTTCGCCCTGGCCAGGAACTTCAAGAGCAATATCGCAAGGGGGAGGGCTATCGTCAAACCCGTCTCTTTTCAAGGAGGTGTAGCCGCCAACCTGGGCATGAGGAAGGCATTTCTGGAGGTCTTGGATTTACAGGAGGGAGAACTGATTATACCCAAATACTATGCCTCTATGGGGGCCATTGGCGCCGGCTTGATGACCATGGAAGATGAGGCCTTCGATCACCCCTTCATCGGCGTGGAAAGGCTTGAGGACTACATCAATCACCACAGAGAGGAGAGAGCGAGCCTGGAAAAACTCTCCCTATCGGAGATTCACCTGAAAACCATGGGAAAGGGTGTTGAGATTCCTCTCCAGGGTAAAAAGTTCAATGCATATCTGGGCTTGGATGTGGGCTCCATTAGTACCAATCTGGTGGTCATCGATGAAGATAAAAACGTGCTGGCAAAGCAATACCTCATGACGGCGGGCAGACCTATCGAGGCTATAAGAAAAGGGCTCAAAGAGATAGGAGATGAGATCGGAGATCGAGTGCGCATAAGGGGATGCGGGACAACTGGATCCGGAAGGTATCTCACTGCCGATTTTGTCGGGGCCGACATCGTCCGAAACGAGATTACATCTCAGGCAACAGCCGCGGCACACATTGACCCCCATGTAGACACCATCTTCGAAATTGGGGGGCAGGATTCGAAGTACATAAGTCTCGAAAACGGCGTAGTCGTGGACTTCGAGATGAATAAGGTATGTGCTGCGGGAACGGGCTCCTTCTTGGAGGAGCAGGCGGAGAAACTGGATATCTCCATAAAGGAAGAGTTCGGGACATTGGCCCTGCAGGCCCAACAGCCCATCAGGATGGGGGAGAGGTGTACCGTCTTCATCGAGTCAGATCTGGTACACCATCAACAACGAGCCGCCAGGACCGACGACCTTGTGGCGGGATTGAGTTACTCCATCGTCCAAAATTACCTCAACCGGGTAGTGGGGGAAAAACGGATCGGGAACCGTATCTTCTTCCAGGGGGGTACGGCCTTCAACAAGGGGGTAGTGTCTGCCTTCGAGAGGTGGCTTGGGAAGGATATCGTCGTTCCCGAGAACCACGATGTTACCGGGGCCATCGGGGTTGCCATCCTGGCCAAAGAAGAAAGGACCTGGGAGGAAAGCACTTTTAAGGGGTTTGATCTCAGCAAAAGGAAATACGAGCTTACTACCTTCGAATGTAAGGGCTGTCCTAATATGTGCTTAATCCGCAAGGTGAGCATCGAGGGGGAGAAGCCGCTCTTTTACGGAAGCAGGTGCGAGAAGTATGACGTCATCAAAAGGAGTAAGGGCGGGGACCTACCGGATTTCTTCGCCGAAAGGGAAAAACTCCTCTTCGCCTCCTACGAGAGGGAGGAGGACCTGCCCGAGGATGCTCCGGTCATCGGTATTCCCCGGATTCTTCATTTTCATGAGCTTCTTCCCTTCTGGAAAGCATTCTTTACGGAATTGGGTTATCGAGTTGTCCTTTCAGACTCCTCCAATAAGGAGCTCATCCGAGAGGGAGTGGAGACCATTGTGGCCGAGACCTGCTTCCCCATCAAGGTAGCCCATGGTCACGTCCTCAATCTCCTGAAGCAAGGCATCAAGGATATCTTCATTCCCAGTGTCATCAACATCAAATCCCCTGACCCCGAAATCGAGCTCACCCAAACCTGTCCCTACATTCAATCCTTTCCCTATGCGGGGAAATCGTCTATCGACTTCAACCAGTATGGGGCCAGAGTCCTCCAACCCATCATCCACTTCGGGTGGGAGAGAGGTCACCTGGAAAAGGAGTTGGTCCGGTTCGGAAGGGAGTTGAAACGGAGCGCTTCCACGGTGAAGAAGGCCTTTGCCAAGGCCGAGGCAAATCAGAAGAAGTTCTACGATACCTTGATCCAGAGGGGAAAAGAAGTCTTGGAGGGGCTGAAACCCGGAGAAAAGGCGATGGTGATCGTGGGGCGGCCCTATAACAGTTGCGATTCCGGAATCAACCTCGAAGTTCCCAAAAAACTCCGGGAGTTGGGGGTACTTGCCCTTCCCATGGACTACCTCCCCTTGGATTCGGCTTCCCACAAGGAGGGGATAAAGGAGATGTATTGGCGTTACGGACAGAAGATCCTGAGCGCCGCCCACCTTATTAGAGAGAACCCGGAACTCCATCCGGTTTTCATCAGCAACTTCGGCTGTGGCCCGGACTCCTTCATCCTCCATTTCTTCCGGGATACTCTGAGGGGCAAACCCTTTTTGCAATTGGAGATCGACGAGCATAGCGCGGATGCAGGGGTGATTACTCGATGCGAGGCCTTCCTGGACAGCCTTAAGCATGCCAAAGAAGGGTTGGAGGAGAAAATCCGCAGGCCATTGAAGACCGATACCACGAGGAAGATCTATATCCCATACATGTGCGATCATTCCTATGCATTTGCAGCTGCCTTTGAGGCCTGCGGCATTTCAGCGGATGTATTCCCCGAGTCCGATGAGGAGACCCTCTTCTGGGGGAGGAAGATGACCTCCGGTAAGGAGTGCTATCCCTGCACTCTCACTACAGGGGACATGGTAAAGCTGGTGAGGGATCCCAATTTCGACCGGGACAGGGCCGCACTATTCATGCCCTCGGGAAATGGTCCCTGCAGGTTTGGTCAATACAATCGCTTTCAGCGCATCGTTCTGGATGAGCTTGGATTTGACGACGTTCCCATCTACTCACCAAACCAGGACGAAAACCTCTACACGGATTTGGGGATCATGGGCTCCAAATTCACCCGATTGGGATGGCAGGCCCTTGTCGCCGTGGACTTGCTGATCAAAAAGCTCCTGGAAACAAGGCCATACGAGAGGAATAAGGGTGAGACCGACAGGGTATACCGGGAATGCCTGGATTTGATCTGCGAGGCCATCAAGGATGAAGGTGATCAAGAGGGGGCCTTGGAGGAGGTCCGGGATAAGCTCGATGGGGTTGCAGTGGAGGCACCAGGCACAAGGCCCCTGATCGGGATCGTCGGCGAGATTTACGTTCGTTCCAACCGGTTCTCCAACGAGGATGTGATCCCAAAGATCGAACAATTCGGTGGGGAAGCATGGCTTTCGCCGGTTTCGGAATGGATCCTTTACATCAACGCCATGGGGAAGAGACACAGCCTAAGGCACAAGACCTTCTCCACCCTCTTGAAAATCTTCCTCACGGATTACTACCAGAAAAAGGATGAACATCGCCTGACGAAGATCTTCAGGGGATATCTCAGAAACCTCCATGAGCCAACGGTAAAATCGATCCTGAAACAGGCAAGGCCCTATCTCCACGATTCCTTTGAGGGCGAGGCGGTCTTGAGCGTCGGACGCACTGCCGATTTCGCCCATTCGGGGTGCAGCGGAGTGGTCAACGTTATGCCTTTCACCTGCATGCCGGGGACAATAGTCAGCGCAATCCTGAAGCGGTATCGGGAGGAGAATAACAATCTCCCAATCCTCAATATGGCGTACGATGGTCAGGAACAGACCAATACCCTAACCCGCCTTGAGGCCTTCATGTACCAGGCCAAGCAGTTCCGGGAGAAGAATCTGCCCAGGAGCCGGAGGTAACTATGTTGGCCTGGGATTAAACCGAGGCTGGTGAACGTATGTAATCTATTTGGGCGGCGGATGGAGAGGAAATCCTTCCTGAGATCTCCGAAAAACTGGGAAAACGAGCTCTAAGCGGGGTGCGGTTCTGCAGTGTTGCAGTCATGCGGTTAAGGCAGTGTAGATTCTGAGTCAAGTTGGTGCAGAACCATTGCTCCAGCTTTAGAATGGTCGAAAAAATATTTTGAGCAGCGAAGAGCGAGGTTTTCCATTGATCTCTTCACCATCTCCCTACATCCAGGATAGGACGACCATTCCCAGGAGGACCATGATGAGCCCCCATAATCGATACGTCCTATCCTGAGCCGATTTGAACCACCAGTCGAATAAGGCCTTTATGTGGCCACGCGGGCCAAACAAGAAGTAAACTCCCTTTACGATGGCCAGAAGGCCCAGGATAAGGATAAACCAAGAGGCACCGCTTGCCCTTGCGGCGAGGATCAGAAGAATGCCAACGCCCATGGGAATGAAGGCCAGGAATTTCGGGTTCACTTTGGCCATGGAATTCCCCAGAAAACGGCGGCTCTCCTCCGTGTAGAGGATGAATAAGGTGCCTGCTGCAATCCAGAAAAAGGCTAAACCGTATAAAACCCAAATCATGAATATTTCCCCCTTGCTTATGAGTTCAATAACTGGATGGATATGCTACAACGGAAATGGGCCACCCATCTTGGTTATTGATTCTTATACCATCATTTTATCCTGAGGGGAAGCGGATTAAAAGACAAAAAATTCATTTTCCTCATATCTCAGTAGAGAAATGGTCGGATAGAGGATAAACTTTGTGCATACCTTTTGATAAGAAAAGGCCTTGAGAGATTTCCAACTGTAACCAATGGGAGCATGAAATGGAGGGAATATGCACGGGAAAAAGGCATCCGGCATCGATGGTCATCCCGAACAGTGGGTAGAGGAGAGGATAAAGGCCTTTA
>JAUWDQ010000211.1 GCA_030608745.1 Pseudomonadota bacterium
CTTATCACCAATAAATATGGGTCTGGTGGCAGCAAATCCCTGAACATATTCAATCCCTGGTCTGGTATGTTGGTCAATCAGACCTTCAACGGAATGAATTTGTCCCGCTCTTACAAAATTATCTGGCGAGTACCGGTTGGGAAAGATAACTTTCACTCTACCTTCGGTGTCATAGTTGTAAAGCGTTACAAAGGAATCCCGAGAGGCCTGGAGAGGTGTCCTCTTTGGGGCAGATCCGAAAATGGCCCACCTCGTCGTCCGGACGGTTAAACGGTCGGCTCACCGGCCGATCATCGTAAAACTCTCGCCCAATGTCACGGATATCACCCTCATAGCCAAAGCCGTGGAGGAGGCCGGGGCCGACGGCATCTCCCTCATCAATACCCTTATGGCCATGGCCGTCGACCCACAATCCCGAAGACCCTTGTTGGACAATATCATCGGTGGGCTTTCGGGTCCGGCCATAAAACCCGTGGCCCTCAGGTTAGTGTGGGAGACTGTAAATGCGGTGCAGATCCCCGTGATAGGAATAGGCGGCATTATGACTCCGGAGGATGCCTTGGAGTTTATCATTGCTGGAGCCTGTGCCGTCCAAGTGGGGACGGCCAACTTCGTCAACCCCAATGCCTGTGTCGAGATCATCGATGGCATAGAAGCCTATCTAGTGAAGAATGGATTCCAGCATATCAATGAACTGGTGGGAAGTCTAAGGATACCATGAAGAGAAGGTGGGAGATCTACCCTCCGAATCCATCGCTTCAGGAAACCTTTTCGAGGGAATTGGAGATATCCCCCCTTACCGCCCAAGTCTTAGCAAACCGCGGCATCAATCAAATCGATCAGGCATATCAATTCCTCCATCCCAGTCTATCCCATCTCCATTCCCCCTTTCTCATGAAGGATATGGACAAGGCTGTGGATCGTGTTATCCAGGCGCTTTCAAAGCAAGAACAGGTCTTAATCTACGGGGATTATGACGTCGATGGGGTCACCTCCATAGCCATTCTCATCCTCTTCTTTCAATCCCTCCAATTCCCCCACCGTTTTTACATCCCCCATCGAATCGAGAAGGGATACGGCCTCCACCCGGATATCATAGGGAAGTTCGCTCAACAGGGGGTGAAATTGATCATTACCGCTGATTGCGGCATCTCCGATATGGATGCGGTCAAGAAGGCTCAGGAAATGGGTGTGGACGTCATCATCACCGATCACCATGAAGTCCCTAACGAGATTCCGCCAGCTTATGCCATCCTCAACCCGAAACGTGGGGATTGTTCCTTCCCCTTCAGATCATTGGCCGGCGTAGGGGTGGTCTTTAACTTAGTCATTGCCCTCAGGTCCAAGCTGCGGGAACGGGGGGCATGGGGGGATACGGAAGTCCCCAACCTCAGGAGATATCTTGACCTGGTGGCGATGGGAACGGTGGCCGATATTGTCCCCCTTCTGGACGAAAATCGTATCTTCGTCCGGTACGGCCTGGAGGAGTTGACCAAGGCCAGTCGTCTTGGCATCCGGGTCCTTAAAGCGGTCTGCGGCTTGAAGGATGCCGTCATCACAACGGGAAATGTCGGGTTCAAACTGGCCCCCCGAATCAACGCAGCCGGCCGTCTTGGGGATGCCCAAAAGGGGATCGAGCTCTTGGTGACCCAGGAGCCCAAGAAGGCGGAGGACATAGCCCGAGAGCTGAACCTGGAAAACAGCAGGAGACAGCGGTTGGAAGAGGATATTCTCACTGAGATCATGGGCTGGATAGAGGAGGATGGGCAGCTACTCCAGAAAAACTCATTGGTCTTCTCTTCTGAGTCCTGGCATCCAGGGGTTATTGGCATTGTGGCCTCGCGCTTGGTGGAACACCACTATAGGCCAACGATCTTGATTTCCTTCGATGGGGATCGGGGAAAGGGTTCGGGAAGGGGTATCGAGGGGTTCGATCTCTATGAGGGGGTAAAGATGTGCAGCCCTCTGCTCTTGAGCTTTGGGGGGCACCGGTTTGCGGTCGGCCTCACCATCGAAAGGGAGAAGATCGAGGCATTTAAGGGCCGGTTCGAAGAGCTGGTGTCACAGGGCTGTAAACCCAGCGATTTCATTCCCAAGTTACGAATTGACTCCGAGGTGGTTTTGCCCATCATCGAAAAGGAGTTCATAGAAGAGCTCTCCTTGCTTGCCCCCTTCGGACCCTCCAACCCCAAGCCAATATTTTGCTCGAGGGAATTGAGGGTGCTGAATTCCAGGATAGTAGGGGAGGACAACGTGAAGTTGAGGGTGGAGGAGGATGATGTCATTTACGATGCCATCGGGTTCCACATGGGGCACCTTTACCCCTTGGAGTCGAAACGGGTCAGGATCGCCTTTGTCCCCCAGATCAACAAGTGGCAGGGGGTGAAAAATATTCAACTGGAACTGAGGGATATCCTCATCTGCTGAGACCCGTGTCAAGGAAAATTCTTGAGATCTCTGAAAGGGGGAGTTCGTTGCCGATTTACTTCATCCGATTCCTCATACATTTACTCTCTGCCCGGATCATTCTCCTCTCCATCCCCGCAGCCGATGATATTCCGCCACCATGATCTCCAGTTCCTCACGCGGCAGGCAGATGCCATTCTTGCCGGCCTTTCTTAAGAACTTCCCCGGAAGCGTATCCTCCTCAATGGAGATTCCTTCCTGTCTGTTAAAGGCCATGGATAGGCTCAGGATCTTTGAAGCCCGCTCACGGAGTTCCTCCTCACGAAACCGTCTTCCAGTCACCGCCTCGATGAGATAGATAATATCGTCCCATCCGAGATAATTCCGATAGAATTTACAGAGGAGCAACATATCAAAAAAGGTCATACGGTCTTCTGTTTCTACCAAGGCCCGCACCAGTTCCCGGATATCCTCCGCCTTGTATTCCCTTTTGATCTCGTCGAGATAGAAAAGACTCTGAAGATGGGTAGCTCCCCTTTGCGAAGTAGCATATGCCAGACCCATTCCTTTCAAGGAACGGGGGTCAAACCCGGGAGGCTCCAAACCTTTTACATGGATGGCAAGATCCTCCAGCCCAAGGGTACGGGCAGCATCTCGAACTCCCTCTGCCAGGATTCCGCCCAGACCATCACGATGGGCTATCCTCTGGAGTATTTCCTCAGTACGTGCCGCATCCCCGAAGGGAAGTTTGAGATCCAATCTTCCGTCCTGTGAGGCTTTCATGGCGAAGGCTATTACATTTCCAGCGCTCACCGTATCCAGCCCAAGTCGATTACACAGATCATTCAGATAGAGGATTTCCTCAAGGGAACTAATGAGGCAAAGGCCCCCGAAAGCCGCAATAGTCTGATAGTTAGGGCCCGATATCGTAAGTCCCTTGTAGGGACCTTTCTTCACTCTCGTTCGCTTTCCGCAGGCCAGAAAGCAATGGGGGCAGGAAATAGACCTCACCTGGCAGGTTTTCTTGAGGTGTTCCGCTGTGAGATGCTCCCATCCCTGAACGGCCCCCTCTTCCCAATAGCGGGTGGGAAATGCCTTCATGGTGTTCATGATCCCCACCATCATGGGAGAACCGTAGGTGCGGAACATGCGGGTTAGTTCCCTCCCCTTCCCCTCCTTTTGCATCTTCTTGTAAAAGACCTTCAACCTCGAAAGATCCGCGGGCCTGCGGTTCTCCGTTCCATGGAAGGCCACCCCTTTCAGCCTCTTTGAACCCCAAATGGCCCCGAGACCCCCCCGCCCGAAGGAGCGTCCTCCTTCGTTGATCACCATGGCAAATTTCACCCCCGCTTCTCCCGCAGGGCCGATAACGAGGGCGGAAGCCTGCGGTTCTACCACTATCCCAAGCACCATTTCCACACTTTGATCTGTGGGGAGCCCCCAGATGGGAGATGCATCTCGAAAAAAAACCCCCTTATGGGAGATTTCAAGGAAGACGGGATCTACGGATTTCCCTTTTATGATGATAGCATCATTCCCCGTTCGAGAAAGGAGAATCGCTGTGTGCCCACCCCCATAACATTCCAGGTATCCTCCCGTCTGGGCCGATTTGGTAAAGATCCCATATCGGCTGGAGCCGTAAATAGGGAGGTCAGCAAAGCATCCGTTGGAGAAGATGATGGGGTTCTGCGGGTCAGTCGAGTCAATCCCTGGAGGGGTTTCCTGAGTTAGGAGAACAGTTCCCATTCCTTTTCCCCCCAGGTAATCCTCTATGAGATTCCCCGGGATCGTTTCCCATGCCCAGGATTGGTTGCTCAGATCAATTCGGAGAAGCCTTCTAAAGAAACCTTCCATAAGTCATCCATCTTTTCTTACTGCTCATGAGGTCGTAGCATGAGACAACTGGCTCAAAACCAACATCGATATTATCACTACTCACATCAGGGTCACCTGTACTATGTAATTATAGCAAATCGTTCGTATATCCTCCATGAGGTGTCATTGGCTCGAGTTTCCCGGCTTTCCGGGGAACTCCTCCGTTGCCCCTGAATGTAATCCGCCGGAGAAGTGGGGTACCTTTCAAGGGTGAGCTGGAAGGGGAAAGCCGTTGCCTGTATCCATGTGGATTTTTCCTGAAAGATCACAAAATCAGGAATTTTTCCTCATCGGTTCTCAGGTGGGTCCTTAGGGAAGATGATATCGTGAAAGGGATGGAACGATG
>JAUWDQ010000001.1 GCA_030608745.1 Pseudomonadota bacterium
AAGGCTTGCATCGATCGGGCGGAGGTTCGGGCCATGGGAAGGCAGATCATCCTGATCAAGGGTAAACGGATGGAAGGTCTCTCATTCGGAGAGGTTGAATTGACCCGTCGTTTGATTCAAAGCGTTGAATCCATAAGGGAGAAATCCGGGCCCTAGAATCGGAAAACATTGAGGAAGGAGGTCCACCATGGTTCAAAGGAGAAAGAGGTTGGCGAGAGGGGTTGCCGTGATCGGGGCGGGAATCTCTCATTTCGGGGCCTTTAAGGATAAGGATTCCCGGGACCTGTTTGTAGAGGCCTTTCAGTCGACGTTAGAAACGGTGCAAAAGGGAATTGATCCGAAGGAGATCGAGGCGATCTATGTGGGAAATCTCTCCAGCGATTGCTTCGAGGGACAAGCTCATATAGCCCCTCTCATGGCGGAATGGGTGGGGTTGAACCCCAGGCCCGCCACGCGAACTGAGGATGCCTGTGCCAGTAGCGGCGTCGCTCTGCGAGAGGGAATCATCGCCGTAGCTTCCGGGCTTTACGATATCGTGCTGGTCAGCGGGGTGGAGGTCATGAATAAGTTGACGACGGCCAGGGTTACCGACATCCTGGCGGCGGCGGCGGATGCCCTCTATGAGGTCTCAGTTGGCGCTACCTTCCCAAGCCTCTATGCCCAAATCGCCACTGCCCACATGGCGAAATACGGGACCACGGAGGAACAGTTGATGAAAATCGCCATCAAGAATCACAATAACGGCGCACTAAATCCAAAGGCCCATTTCAACGCCTCCATCCGGGATATCATGAACTCCCGCCTTGCAAAGGCCAAGGAGAGGGGACAACCAATCCCCTCCTGGACCGATCAGATGGAATTCCTCAAAGACCCATCCGTAAACCCCATAGTGGCTTGGCCCATGAAACTCTTTGACTGCTCCCCTATCACCGATGGGGCTGCCTCTACCATATTGGTTTCCGAGGAGATCGCCCGAAATTTCACCGATACACCCATCCACATTATCGGCACGGGCCAAGCAAGTGATGCTCAAGCCCTCCACGGGAGAAAGGACATCACCTCCCTGAACGCCGCCAAACTCGCGGCCGAGCAGGCCTACGAAATGGCCGGAGTAACTCCAGAAGATATCCAACTCGCCGAAGTCCACGACTGCTTCACCATTGCCGAGGTATTGGCCACCGAGGATTTGGGATTTTTTAAACCCGGCGACGGGCCAAGAGCCGCCGAGGAAGGGAGAACGGCCCGGGATGGCAAGAAGCCCGTCAACACATCTGGAGGGCTCAAGGCAAAGGGACATCCGGTGGGTGCAACGGGGGTAGGCCAGGTCGTGGAGATATGGGAACAGATGAGCGGACATGCCGGCCCGAGACAGGTCCCAGGGGTCAATCTCGCTTTGGCCCATAATGTGGGAGCGTCCGGCAGCACCGTGGTCGTCCACATCTTTGAAAGGAGGTAGATGGTCCATATGGAAGAAAAAGAGTTCACAGCGGCTTCCTTCTACCGGTTTTTGGATCGCAAAAAATTGATGGGCTCGAAATGTAAGGAGTGCGGGACCCTCTTCTTGCCTCCCCGGCCTTTCTGCGGCCAGTGCTCGGGGAATGAAGTGGAATGGTTTCAATTCTCGGGCAGGGGAAAACTCGTCTCCTTTAGTGTGGTCAGGGTAGGAACGACCTCATATGAGGAGAAGGGCTACAGCCGCGATAATCCCTATTGCTGGGGCGTGGTCCAACTCGATGAGGGGCCACGGATAAGCGCCCTCCTTCTGGGGGCCAATCTCTCTCGCCCGGATTCAATCAAAACCGGCCAACCGCTCAAGGTCGTCTTTCCGGATAAACCCGAAGAGGGGGGAGAGAGGAACCCTGTCACATTCCGCGTGCAATAAGGATCCCATCAAAAGGATTTTCGGATATCCGAAATAAAGGTATATATCACCCATATGCTCACGAAGGGATGACTGACGATGGAAGCCTTACACGGAATCAAGGTCTTGGACCTGACCCGCCTTTTACCCAGCAATTTTTGCACCTTGCTTCTGGCCGATTACGGCGCGGATGTGCTCAAGATCGAGGATACCGATCGGGGCGATTACGGCAGGTGGCATCCCCCCGTGTCCGGACCAAAAGCGCCTATTTTCTCGGCCTTAACCGCAACAAGAAGAGCATGAAGCTCAACCTCAAGAGCGATGAGGGAAAGGCCATCTTCATGCAACTGGCCCAAAAGAGCGATGTCATCCTGGAGGGCTTCAGGCCAGGGGTAACCGGTCGACTCGGCATCGGCTATGACGCCGTACAGAAGATGAACCCCGAGATTATCTATTGCTCCATCTCGGGATTTGGCCAGGACGGCCCCTACAGGGATAAGGTAGGCCACGACATCAACTATATCGGCATCGGTGGCATCTTGGGGATTACGGGCCAAATGGGTGGGCCGCCCGTCATCCCGGCATCCCAGATGACCGACATTGGAGCAGGGGGGATGATGGCCACGGTCGGAATCCTCATGGCCTTGGTTCATCGGCGGAAAACGGGCAAGGGCCAATATATCGACATCTCCATGCTCGATGGCGTCGTTTCCTGGCTATCACTGTTCGCCTCAAAATTCTTCGCCGATGGGGAAATTCCTGAACGAGGGGGAATGATGCTGAACGGGAAATTCCCCTGTTATCGGGTATACCGAACGAAAGACGATAAATACATCACCATCGGGGCCCTTGAGGAAAAATCCTGGAAAAACCTGTGCCGAGCGCTTGAAAGGGAAGACCTCATCCACCATCAATACGCAACGGGCTCCCAAGGGGATGAGGTGGTAGCCCAACTGGAGAAGATCTTCCTCACCAAGACCAGGGATGAGTGGGCCGAATACTTGGAGGGCTTCGAGATTTGCCACGGCCCGGTCAACGACTTCCAGGAAACCTTCTCCGATCCCCAGGTCCTCCACCGGGGAATGATCCTGGAGGTGGACCACCCGACGGAGGGTCGAATCAAACAGCTGGGATTCCCCATTAAATTCTCGGAAACCCCCGACCGAGTCAGGCTCCCATCACCCGGCTATGGGGAGCACACCAGGGAGGTGCTTCAGGATCTGGGATATTCCGAGGGAAATATTGAAACCTTCGAAAAATCGGGGGTAATTTAACTTCCTCGCTTACCCGACCTGACGAAGGCTAGGGATCTAAGAGACCCAGAGGAAAAATCGCGTGGGAACGGATGAAATGATCGTGAAGACCCACTGTGCAAGAATGGACCATGGCGGGTGTGGATTGCTGGTTCACGTCGAAAACGGGCGCATCACAAAGGTGGAGCCTGACCCCCATTCCTTCCTCAATCGAGGAACTATCTGCGCTAAGGGAATCGCACAGATCGAACGGATGAATCACCCCGATCGTCTCACCGTTCCCCTGAGAAGGGTGGGGGAAAGGGGGAGTGGCACATGGGAACCCATATCATGGGATAAGTCCCTGGATCTGATTACGCATAACATAGAGGAAGTGAAATCCCGGGATGGGGCCGAGGCCATCTGCTTTGCCCAGGGAACACCAAAGGGGCTTGAGCTCTTTCTGATGATCCGCCTGGCGAATCTCCTCAGAGCACCCAACCTCTCCACCCCTGGAAGCGTCTGTCACATGCCACGGGAGACGGCCTCCATCCTCACCTGTGGTTTCTTTCCCATTCCCGATTACGACCATCCCTCCTCCTGCGTGATGGTATGGGGGAGTAACCTCTTCCAGACGAACGAAGAAGGGGTGATGGGTTCCCAATTGAGAAGAGCCCTGGACAGGGGGGCAAGGCTCGTCGTCATCGATCCGAGAAAAACGGCCATTGCCAAAATGGCTGATCTATGGCTCCAACCAAGGCCCGGAACGGATTTGGCCCTGGCATTGGGCATGGTGAGTGTGATTGTGGATGACGGGCTCTATGACGGCGACTTTGTGGAGAAGTGGACCGTCGGGTTTGGTCCCTTGGTGGAGCACCTCCGCCGATATCCGTTGGAAAAGATATCCGAAATCACCTGGGTTCCCGAGGAGAAAATCCGAGAGGCGGCACGGCTTTATGCGCAAACGAAGCCGGCATGCATTCAATGGGGAAATGCCCTGGAGCACAATGCCAATAGCATTCAATGTGCTCGCGCCCTCCTCATCCTCAAAGCCATCACCGGCAATTTGGACGAACCGGGGGGGAATGTTAGGCGTGAGGGCCCGCCCATCATGAAAACCGGCGCCCTCGTGCTCTCGAACCGATTTCCGGACAAGAAGGAGAAGATCCTGAGCGCTCAATTCCCCCTGGCGGCCATGATGGGTTTCGTCCCCTCGCAGAAGGTCACCAAGGCCATCCTTACCGGAAAACCGTATCCCATTCGGATGATGTTCATCCAAGGCGGAAACCCTCTTCTCAGCTATGCCAATTCAAGGGAGACTCACGAAGCCCTCAGGAAGTTGGATTTCCTGGCTGTTTCGGAGATCTTTCTAACCCCCACTGCTCAATTGGCAGATCTCGTCCTTCCGGCCGCCACGAACTTCGAATTCGACGATATCGGCCATTTAGGGCTCCCCCACGGCTTCATCCTGGCCAGGCCCAAGATCGTCGATCCACCGGAAGCGTGCTGGTCCGACTCAAAGATCATCAACGAATTGAGCAAGAGATTGGGTTTCTCCGAATTTTTCTGGCCCGATATGGGGCAGTGCCTGGACGAGATATTGAGGCCTGCAGGCTTGACCTTTGGGGACTTCAAGGAGATGGGCATACTGAGGGGGAGCTGGGAGTACAGGAGCTACGAAAAGAACGGGTTCAAAACCCCATCGGGAAAAGTTGAGATCTATTCCCAGAGGTTAAAGGATTGGGGGTTCGATCCCCTCCCCTCTTACCGGGACGTCCAAGACCCTCTTGAGAGCAAAACTGACTCTTCAGAGAAATATCCCTTCATCCTCACCTCGGCCAAGGATGCCTTCTCCTTCCACTCAGCGTATAGGAATATCGCCTCACTGAGGCGGCTCTCCCAGGATCCCATCGTTCTCCTGCATCCGGATGCGGCTTCCCAACGGGGAATCCGAGAAGGTGACTGGGTGGCCATCCATACAAAACAAGGATCGATTCAGCAAAAAGCCGCCCTCTCCCCGGATTTGGATCCCCGGGTATTGATCGGAAGTATCGGGTGGTGGTTTCCGGAGAGAGGTGACCTGGAGCTCTCCGGATGGAAGGAGGCCAACTTCAACGTCTTGACCAGCAGCGACCCGCCCTTTGACCCGACCATAGGCACCCCGAACCTGAGGGCCATCCCCTGCCAGATCTCCAAATCCAGCGGTTTTTAAAAACGGTCTTTTCCCTCCAACCCTTAGGCTAATCCTAACGCTTCTTCCACTGGGGCTTTCTTTTCTTGAGAAAGGCATCGAAATAAAAATGGCGAAACTTGAAGAATCTGAACACTTCGGCTACTATCTGAAACCAACGGGAATTTCTGACTCGCCCCAGGGATCTTTATGGACGTTATCGCCCGGGTTGGAGAACTGCTGAAGAGAGGGGAAACCTTCTGTCTCGTCACTGTTGTGGTCTCCGCCAACCCGGATATCCCAGCCGGCGGGAAAACGATTGTCCTGACGGATGGATCAATGGAAGGAGGAACCGGGTCAGCGCAGCTGGATTCAAAAGTGCGTGCTCTGGCTCTAAAGGCTCTGGAGGAGAAGAAGAGAGGCACCGTTGAAATTGAAGACGGGGTTCGAGCCTTTTTCGATGTTCTCTCGGGTGAAGCCAAGCTACTCGTGTGCGGCGCAGGTCACATAGCCATACCCCTCGCGGACTTTGCCCGCAAAGTCGGATTCCGCGTGACAGTGCTCGACGATCGCTCCGACTTTGCTCACCCGTCCCGGTTCCCTGGCTGTGAAGTGATTGCGGAGGACTTCATAGTGGCCCTGCGTGATATGCCCTTCAGCCCTTCCACGTATGTTGTCGTGATAACCCGTGGCCACGAGCACGACGCTGAGTGTCTTGCCGAGGTATTACGCAAGGAAACCGCTTATGTTGGCCTCATTGGTAGCCGCCGGAGGGTTCAATTCGTCCTCGAGATGCTGGGCCGAGAGGGGATCCCCCAGGAGCGCCTGGAAGAAGTCTTTGCTCCCATAGGGCTTCCCATTGGAGCCGAATCACCGGAGGAGATTGCGCTCTCTATCGTGGCTGAGCTCGTGACCATACGAAGGAAAGACCATGCGCAGGGGCGAGCCTTACGGGCTGCCGCAGGAGGTAGCAGATGACCGACCAAGAGATCTTCCAAAAATGTGCAGAGCTTCGAGATCGGGACATACCGTTCTGTCTCGCCACAATCGCTGAAGCCGTCGGTTCCACTCCCCGTGAGATAGGCGCTAAGATGATCATATGCGCCGACGGAAGTATGCACGGATCCGTAGGTGGAGGATGTGGAGAGAATCAGGTCCGAAGCGCTGCTCTCCGCTGCATCCTCACCACGAAAAAACCCGAGTTTTTGGAAATAGACCTCACAGACGACCTTGGCACCAGGGGTGGGGATGTCTGCGGCGGAAAAATGTGGATCTTTGTGGAACCTTTATGAAATCTCAGGCGTTACGCTAAGCAGGCTATCCACGGGGATGGGGGATGTAGTTCCGATAATTCCGATATCCAATCAGGCCCTCTATCCTCCAACCCTGTTCCCGCAATACTAACGCTTCCCTTCCTACACCACTCTGAGCTAATTGATCCAGAATAGAGTCGCAATCCTGCCACGGGTGCTCCTTGCTCTCCATTAAACTATTTCCCCTGATGTATCAACGGAGTTTTAGGAACTACGGCTCCCTTTATCTGCTGTGCTCGGGGGGGAATGTGGCACATCGATTGCATAAAAAAACACTACTAATAATCACATCAAAACAGGAGGAAATAGTGGAGGGTAGAGGGCAAATCCTGGCGCTAACCTCGAGCAAAGGTGGGGTTGGAAAGACCCATCTCGCCGTGGGCCTGTCGGCCGCCCTGGCGAAAAGAAACGTTCGTGTTCTTTTGATCGATGCGGATCTGGGCAATGGAATTATTTCAGATCGGCTCGGCTTCTATCCCAAGTATAATCTGGCTCATTTTTTCTTGAAAGAGAGGGCCCTTGGAGATTTGATTGAAGAAACTCCCTTTGGTCTCTTTCTGATCGGCGGGGAACGGGGGAATCTTGCCCTGGCCAATCTTAACTATCTGCAGAAGATGAAGTTTCTGAGGAGTTTCATCGGGGTCAGCAGGAATTTCGATTATGTTGTGCTCGATTTGGCCTCAGGCATTAACCGTCAAACGATCGATTTTGCCCTGTTGGCGGAAAAAACGATCATTGTGACATCTCCCAATGATCTAACCAGCGCCTATGGGTCGGTGCGAGCCTGTTTCTCCCGATTCATGCAACTAGAGGTTAGCCTGTTTAAGAGAATCGAGGGTTACAAGGCCAGACGTTTCTTTAGACCCCTTATTCTGATGAACCATATCACAGATCTCTACCAGGGGAAAGCGGCCTTTGATGCACTTGAAAGTGCTGTGGAGAACAGACTCAACAGCACAGCTGGTCCTTTCGGAATCAAAATGGGTCACTTGGGGGTCGTCTTTCACGATCCTGGGCTCTTTAAAAAATCTGAGGACAGACGGCGCCCAGCTTCCCTGGTCTCGGTCTATTCAAAGGTGGCCTTCTGCGTCAACTCAATAGCTAGTGCCATTTGTAGCCCTTCTCTATTCAGGGGCTTCGATGGAGAGGAGCGCCTTCGTTATATCATTCAGATTCTCATGGGACAGCAGGAGAGGCTGAGAAAAGGGCTGGCTCAAAAGGTCATGAAAGTCTCTCCAATAAAAATTCCTTTCCGCCATAGAAGTCAGTCCATTGCCCACTGAAGCTGGATTTATTCGATGATGTGGCCTCCGTCGACCACCACCACCGATCCTGTCATAAAGCTGGAGGCATCGGAAGCCAAAAGCAGGGTGGCGCCCCGGATCTCCTTCAGGTCCGCAGCCCGGCGCATGGGTATTTTATTGATGACCTTCTGGCCCCGAGGTGTCTCAAAGAATTCCCTGTTCAAATCGGTCAATAAATAACCCGGGCAGAGAGCATTCACCTGGATGTTATATCGTGCCCACTCAAGGGCCAGCGATTTGGTGAACTGGATCAGCCCCGCCTTACTGGCAGCGTAAGAGCTGTTGTAGGCAACGCCGATGAGTCCCAAAATCGAGGAGATATTGATAACCTTGCCGTAACGATTCTCGATCATATACTTTCCGACTGCCTTGGTACAGAAAACATGGCCCTTGAGATTCACATCCATGACGCGATCCCAGGTCTCGGCCGTCATCTCGATGACGGGCTTTTCCTCCGCAATCCCCGCATTGTTTATCAGGATATCGATGCGGCCGAAGGTCTTTGCGGCATCATCAACAGCCTTTTCGATTTCGTCGATATTGGAGATATCCATGGGACAAACCAAAGCCTTCCTCCCTACCTTCCGAATGGTTTCGGCCGTCTCCTCCAGTGCCGCAACAGTGCGGGCAGCCAGGGCCAAGTCGGCACCTGCCTCGGCAAGGGTCAGTGCCATCTCATGGCCCAAGCCCCGACTGGCCCCCGAGACGAAGGCCTTCTTTCCCTTCAGGGAAAATATCTCGAGCATGTTCGCTACTCCTTTATGGCAAGCATCAAAACGATAGCAGAATGGCAGTGAGATATTCAAGGGAATATCGAACGTTGGAGCATGGAAATCCACGTGCAGGTAATGCAAAGCAAACTGAGGCGCGAATGGACCATAGTTGCCGAGGATTTCAGGCTGGGCGGTTCTCTTTTTCAAGGCGAGCAATAGCGCGGATGAGATCGGTGGACGAGTGAGTCTTGGCATCCCCGACAATGGCGATACGTCCTCCGTAAGAGAGGACGGTTTCCCTCTCAGGCACTGTTTCCTCGGTGTAGTCTGTTCCCTTAGCGTGGACATGAGGCTTGAGCATCAGCAGTAGACGATCCACCCTCTCTTCGGAAAAAAGGGTGATGAAATCCACACACTCCAGGGCTTCGAGGATCTCTATGCGCTCCAACTCGGGCATAATTGGACGTCCTGCCAGTTTTAGCCTCTTCATGGATGCGTCGTCATTGACGGCAACAACCAGGACATCGCCCTGCTCCTTGGCCCCCTTGAGACAACGGATGTGCCCTACATGAAGCACATCAAAACATCCATTGGTCATGACGACGCGCTTCCCCTGAGATTTCAATTGATCGACGATATGCAACAACGCTTCTGGATCCCTGATAAATTTTCCGCTTCTGCTCATGACATCTCGGGAGCGCCCAAAGGAGGCTTGCCGCTCAACTCTTCATTTTGTGCTCCTGCTCAATCACGTGAATCAATTCCTCCGGTGAGGCCGTTGCCGTGCCACTTTTCATGACCACCACTGCTCCAGCATAATTGGATAGTCGCGCCGCCTCATAAAAAGAGGCCCCTGCGGCCAGGGAGGAGGTGAAGACCGCAGTTACGGTATCGCCTGCCCCCGTCACATCGGTGATATCGTCACTGCCGCAAATGGGAATTTCGGACGCATCACCTGATCGTTCCACCAGAACCATTCCACTGTTTCCCCTGGTGATCAGCACGGCCTTCAGGTCGAGCTTCTCAACGAGGTTTTTCCCCACACTGACAGCATCCTGGCCGTTTGTGATGTTCGATTGCGAAATGGCTTCGACCTCAGACTCATTGGGAGTAATGGCCGTGAAGCCTGAAAAGAGGTGGAGCCGGTATCTGGAATCCACTACCACGTCTTTATTCGCGGCGATTGCCTTGAGCCTCTCGAGCAGGGTCGGAGTAATCAGATTATATCCATAATCGGAAACAATAAGTGCGTCGACCTGGTTTGCGATCCGGTCCAAATATGCCATTATCCGGTTTTCAACCTTTTCCGGGAGAGAATCTCTTACCTCTCGATCGATACGAATCACCTGCTGCTTGGAAGTGTGATCATCCCCAGCCATGATACGGGTTTTTGTAGTAGTGCTACGACCATCCACTGCGATGATGCCCTCCCTTTCGATATTCATCACGGAGAGCCGACTCAGGAGAAACCTCCCAGCTTCATCATTGCCAATGACGACGAGGGGGAAAACCCGGACGCCCAACCGCGAGAGATTGTGAATGGTGTTCCCCGCACTTCCGGGGAGAACTTTTTCCCCGTCATGCCGCACAACCAAAACGGGGGCTTCTCGGGAGAGCTTGAAGGGTTTTCCATAGATATAGATGTCCGCCACGATATCGCCAATGACGGCAATCTTTACCTCCTTGTAACGGCCGATTATTTCCTTAAATCTTCTGATGGATACTTCCATTGAGACCTGCCCGTGGGAAAGAATAAATATCTAATGCCGTACGCTGGGCTTCACGAATTGATTAAACAGCCGCTCGATGGCCCGAATAACCCTTTCGGGCGTAATTGCCGTCATGCAACGGTGATCGCGGGGACAGACCTTTAGATGACAGGGACTACAGTCAAGCTCCTCCCTCAGAACAATGGTTTTTTCAAGATTAAGATTGGTGTATCGTGGATCCGTGGGGCCCATGATAACCACTGCGGGCTTGTCAAAGGCTACCGCAAAATGACGAGGGCCCGTGTCATTGGTGATGACCAAGGAGCTGTATTGAATAATGGCCATCAGGATGTCCAGGGGAACGATTGGGTCGGCCAAAACAATGGGTCTGTTGAGCATTCTCGCCTCGATTTCCCTGGCGATCTGCATTTCTTCCGGACCCGGAACGATCACCAAATTACACGCGTAGCCCTCAATCAAATGATCTGCCACCTGGGCGAAATATTCTGGCTTCCAGCATTTTGAAGAGCCGTAGGCAGCACCCGGAATCATGACGATGGTCATGCGTTTTCCATTAACACCACAATGCTGAAAAATATCCTCGGCCTTCTGCCTTGTGGCCGCTGAGACGAATAGCTCAGGAGCCAGGGTTAACCGGGGACATTCCAGCCAATCGGTGATCCTCAGATAGTATTCCACCATGGGAATAGGGACGATTTTGGGACCTTCCCGCACGGGCTTTATCGGATCAGTCAGCAGCCAGCCTCTCCCTTCCCGGCTGTATCCGACACGGCGTTTGATACCCGCCAGAAAGGCAATCAACGCCGAGCGAAAGGAATTGGGGAATATGACGGCCAAATCAAATTCTTTTCGTCTGAGGCGCATCGCCCACGAAAAGAACCCTCGCATGCCCTGATCTTTATCCCTATCGTCATACTCAAGAATCTCGTCGCAGTAAGGAAAATCCTCAATTACCTTCTTGCCGTATGGCTTTACCAAAAGGACGATATAAGACTGGTGAAATCGCCTCCGGATCGCCTTGATGGCGGGAGTGGCCATTACCAGATCACCCACCCAGTTGGGGCATCGGACGAGAATCTTGTGGGGATAGCCATCACTCATAGATCGAACCAATCGCTCCGGACCCCCATGAAGTCATTGTACTTAATGGCATAGTGTTCTTTGCCAGCTTTTGCCAGGGTGCTCGAAATCTCCCGATCCCTGGAACGGATCGTGCCCTTGACCTTTTCCCACGCCGCCCGATCCATGCTCTCAATCTCCCCCACCAATCCGCGGTAACGAGTCGAAGACGACGGATTGCTCCGGGCATTGACAAACCAGGGAAACGCCCCAGCCAGCTTGTCTATCAGGAGATTATGGGCCTCCCCAAAATCCAAGCACGACTCCTCGGTAAAGTTGGTAAGGGACCGCATCTTTTGGAAATCGATCAGACCTTTTTGTTCGGCCATTTCGTAAGCTACTGTTCCCGGATAAGGGAAAAACACCGACCATCGAAACCGTCCGGGACGTATGGCCGCCAACAAATCTATCGTTGCAAACACGTCCTCTGTGGTCTCACCGGGAAGCCCAACCATCACAAAGGCCGAGGTGTGGAGCTGATGGTCGTGGGCTATCCTGAAGGCGTTCATAACGGCCCGGTTGGTCATGGGTCGATTGAGGACCTCCCTTCGAATCCTTTCGCTGCCGCTTTCAAGCCCAAACTTGACGATGCGACACCTGGCCCTCTTGAGGCTCCTGGCGATTGCGTGGTCAAAGGCCTTAACGTGAGCGTTGCATACAAAGGGAACGGCAATCCGTTTCTCATAGGCTAGGCAGAACTCTTGAACATAATCCCTATCAAGGGTAAACAGATCGTCATCAAAGATAAACACTTTGATCCCCGTGTATTGACCAAGGAGGTACTCCAACTCACTGATTACTTCCTTGACCGAGTGATGGCGAAGGTATCGTAAGCGAGAACGGGGAAGGCCAGTGTCCTTCCGATAGATATCGACCAGCCTATGGTTGAAACAGTAAGTGCATCGGAAGGGACACCCCCGGGATACCATGGTGCCCACCCACCCGTCTTTGGCGTCAATCATTTTTTGGAAATCGAAGATCTCGTAGTCTTTGGGAGGAAGATTTTCAAGGGGAATAAAGGGGCGAACTCTGTTTTTGATAACTCTCCCATCCCTCTTCATCCAGATGTTCGGGATCTTGGCCGTGTCTCCGTGCACCTCCAGCGCATTGGCAAGTTCCACAAGGGCCTCTTCTCCTTCTCCCAAACAGGCGTAGTCGAAGATACCCGTTTCCAGAACCTCATGGGGAGCCATGGCTGCATGGACCCCTCCGCATACGAAGGGGGCATCGGTGTAACCTCGGATGGCCTTTCCTATCTCTAAGGCGTAGCGAAATTGGTTGCTCACCACGGAGAAGCCAACGAGATCCGGGGAGAATGCCTTGACATCGCTGACGATTCTTTCAAGGTCCAACGGATAGCCCAGGTTTTCATTAATGTTAAGGAGCCGCGTGACATGGCCGTGACGGCGAAGGACAGCTGAAAGGAAAGCAACGCCGTAATTGAATCCAATTTGGGCGTTCAGATTGGGATAGATAAAGAGAACGCGCATCTATGGTCCCATAGGCATTGACAACCAATGATATCACGACCCAGTAAGATATTTCAACAAACTGGCTCAGGAACAAGGGACAAAGGCAAAAAACCACAAGCACGCTTGCGAACCCGGCCGAGCCTGAGGGGGAGGAAGATTCCCTATCGCGGCATGGCGATGACCTCCCTCACCTTCATGTCGAAAAACCGATTCTGACTGGCCGCCTGTACGACGATAGCGGAATCCGCGCCCTTCCCCGTCCCCGCTATCGAGATGATATCCTTATCCACCGGTACGGCTCCGGCATCGGCGGCCATGATGGCACATTCAATGGCAGCCTTCACCCCTTGGGAGAACCTGCGAAAGGCCTCGGCTACGATCTCCAATAGGTCGATACCTCCGAATTTAGTCCGATAGGATCTGGATATACTGCTCAGTGCGTGGGTTGCGGTGACCACCGTACATCCTGCCTCGGTCAAACGGGATCTATCCCCCTTCTTCAACTCATTCCCTCCCGCTTCTGCATACCCCGTGTGGTGGGTGACCACCACTAACTGGCCTTTGTAACCCAGCTCATCGGAAAGGTCCCTCAACTGCAAGGCTGTCCTTCCACTGGTCGAAGCCCCTACGATATATCCGATCCCAAGCTGCTGGGCCCGCTCAATGGCCGCTCTGAGGGTCTTTTCGGTATTCCGGGGTCCCGCCACGGGAAACGAGTAGGTACGAAGGATCTCCTCTGTCATTATCCCATCCTCCCGTTCTCTTCATTAGATTTCACCTTCAAACCGCGGTGGCCTCCTCCTTCCCCGGAGCATCTCCATGAGAAAGGAAAGCTCGCCATTCCTCAGGAGATACGAAATGGAGATATATGTGAATACTCCCGCCGCAATCCCTGCCGCCAGAAAGAAGATCTTTCCCCCCCAGTGACCGGGACTAACCCAGGATGCATTGCCGACTACCCAGTAGGCAACCCATCCCATGACGATACTGGCCACGACCACCTGAATGAGGGATCTGATGGTACGGGGCCAATCGATCTCGCCTATCCCCCTCCTTAGCCAGACCAGAAGGAGGCAGACATTTATCATCGAGGCCAGGGAGTTGGCCAGGGCGAGCCCCGCATGTTTTAGGGGGCCCATGAGAACAAGGCTCAATCCCACATTGGCGAGCAGGGACACCACCGCCATCTTCACGGGAGTCTTGGTATCCTGCACGGCATAGAAGGCCGGCACAAGGATCCTCACCCCGGCGATTGCCCACAAACCAATTCCGAAGTAGAAAAGGGCCCGGGCGGTCTTAAGGGTGTCCTGATAATCAAACGCCCCATGCTGAAAGAGAAGATGGATGATGGGTTTTCTCAATACGATGAGGCCCACCATGGCCGGAACCGCCACAAAGATGACCAGCCTCACCGAGAAGGAGATGGCATCTCGAAATTCCTCCATCTTCCCCTCGGAGACCAATTGCGAAAAACTGGGAAGGACTGCTGTCCCCAGGGCGATAACGAAGATCCCCAGGGGAAACTCGATCAAGCGATATGCGTAGTAGAGGAAGGATATGGAGCCTTCCAGGAGGAAGGAGGCTAAAATCTGTCCCACGAAGACGTTGATCTGGGCAACGGCCACGCCGAGCAGCGCCGGAACCATCAATATACAGATCCGTTTGATGGCCGGATGGAGGAAATGGAAGTTGAACCTGAACATCACCCCCTTTTTGATCAAAAAGGGGAGTTGGAATGCGAGCTGGATCACCCCGCCGAAAAAGACCCCGATTGCCAGCGAGACGATGGGCTGGGCCAATCGTCGAAAGAGAAGAAAGGCGCAGGCGATCATCGAGAGGTTGAGCAGAGTGGGGGCCAAGGCGGGTGCGGCGAAATGACGATGTGCATTCAGGATGCCCATGGCCAAGGCGACCAAACCGATAAAAAAAAGGTAGGGAAAGACGATCCGGGTCATCAAGATCGTCAACTCGACCTGTTTCGGATCCTTGAAACCCGGGGCCAGAACCGCGACAATCTGGGGAGAAAAGACCATTCCCAAGATCGTCAACACCATCAATACCGAGGACGCCAGCGTGAAGGCCACATCGACGAGCTCCTGGGATTCCTCTTTCGCCCGGTGGACGAGGTATGCGGTATAGACGGGGATGAAGGAAACGGTCATGGATCCCTCCCCGAAAAGCCTCCTCAGGGTATTGGGAATCCTGAAGGCCACGAAGAATGCATCGGTGACCCAACCTGCCCCGAAAAAATACGCGATCACCACATCGCGGGCATAGCCCAGGACGCGACTGAGCAGGGTAGCGGACCCTACAACCACGGCTGCTCTAGCTATCCTATCGTGTTCCATCGCGTTCATGGAAAGAAACCTTGACATCCACTAGGTAAAATGATTATATTATGAAATCTTCATGACCAGTGTCCGCACGGAAAGTAATTGACAACGGTTCCACCCCCCGAGGAAGGTGATGATTTGGCTACCCATAAGTCAGCCCTCAAAAGGCAGAAGCAGGACGAAAAAAGGAGCCGCAGGAATGTCCATATCCGATCTACCCTGAAAACCCTGATCAAAAGGGTGAGATTGGCGGTGGAGGCTAAGGATACCGATAAGGCAAGAACCGCTTTATCCGAGGCTATACCCGCTATCGATAAAGCCAAATCCAAGGGAGTGATCCACAGGAATACCGCCTCGAGAAAGGTTTCACGACTCACCAAACGGGTCAACTCCCTCCAATCCTCTTAGTGACATAAGTCAACCACCATTTTCTCCAGAAGGAGCTCTTTCGATAAGGTCGTCGTCTTCATGGCCAGATCGGTCTGAAGAAATCGATGAAATCCCTCCCGAAGGTTATCCTCGCTGAAATAGGCGGTCTGTTCGAGGATGGACTCCAGGTAAAAATGGTGGAGCTTGAGCCTTCTGCCCACCTCCTCCTTTTCAATCCCCTTTGATACCAGGTACTGCGCCTTCCAAATCAAACGAAATTGACGAGCGATCATGCTGAGGATCTTAAGATGGGCTTCTCCGGCCTGAAACATCCCTCTCAAAATCCGCAATGCCTCAAGGGAATTTCTCATGCCAATGGCATCGGTCAACTCGAAAATTGTCCTCGTCTTCACCTCCGAAACGAGCTCCTCCACATCCTCCAACTCGATGACCGGCTTTTCCCCCACATAGGTCACGGCCTTTTCAATCTCGTTGTGGAGGTCTCGAAGGCGGTTTCCCACCATATCCTTAAGGTATTCCGCCGCCTCCCTCGTCATCCCCTTCCCATACGCCTGGGCTTCCCGCTTGATCCAGCCAATCAATTTTCCGGCAAAATAGGATTTGATCTGGATCACCGCTCCCACCGCTCTTATCTTGGGGAAGGATTGCTTCCATGGCCCGCTCTTATCCCCCCAAAGAACCAGGCATGTGGAGGGAGAAGGCTCCTCTATATACGGCAGGAATTGGTCGACATCACCCGGAGCAAAGTGGTCCGCCTCCTTGACCAGAACAAACCGCCATGGGTTCAACATGGGTACCGTCCGCGCGGCATCCACGATCCTGGATGCTGGGACCTCGCCAGCCGAGTAGACATCCCGATTGAACTCCTGAAGATGAGCTGGAATAATCTTTCTGCGAAGCCCCTCAATCCCCCTCTCGATAAGGTAGGGCTCATCCCCAAAAAGATAAAGGACCCGAGGGACCTTCCCCTTCTTCAATCCCTTATCCAACGCAAAGAAATCCATGATCTAACCTCGTGTTGGAGCCTTCCTCGACGAGCCCATGGACGATCAAAACCCCTCGAACAATCTCCGACGAATTCTCCCCGCCAGTTCCTCGGCGATCTTCTGGATTGCCCTCTCTTTTTCCGCCTCGGTGAGCAGGACGTCCGAGGAAACCCTGTAGACATGGGATTCCACAAGGCCCCTTTTACTCCAAAGGACCTCTCCCCTCTTATTTCGTTTCAGTATTACGTCCAGGGCAACCCATGTCCGATATTCCAACACCATCCCCGTCGGGTCATAGGCCACGGATAAGATGGAAAATGATTTGACCGTTCCCTCCATGATGGCATCGGCCTTATCTTTGCCCACGACCTTAATACGCCGGTCTTTGATCAACTCAGCCAAGAGGGCATTGGTGACGACGGTCTCTATGCCCGCTTCGTAGGTCTCATTGGTAAAGGTAGGAATGGCAATGGATCGAATATCCGGGGATGGGCCGAATCCTTCTCCCCCCAATTGATACCCACAGCCCATCCCCAGCAAGAGACAGAAGATGATGGGAAAGGAAAAATGCCATCGAACTGATTTTATCACGGTAATGGTTGTGGGCACAGATACCCCGAGAAACACAAAGGGCAACGGGATCAGGTGCAGACGATATTGATTAACTTTTTGGGGACAAGGATGACCCTCTGGACGGCCTTATCATGAATCAACCTTCTTATCTTCTCCCTCTCCAATGCCACCCCTTTGATCTCCTCTCCCCCCATAGAGGATGGGACCGTAACCCTATCCCGCACTTTGCCATTGACTTGAATCACCACGAGGAACTCCTCCTCAACAATGGCCTCCCGATCGTAATCGGGCCAGGGAGTCTTGATCATACTCTCCCCATGTCCGAGGGCCTCCCAGAGCTCTTCCGCGATATGGGGGACAAAGGGGAAAAGCAGCAGGGTCACCGCTTCAACCGCCTCCCTGAATACCGCGCGTTCCGTTGGGTTCCCATTCTCCTTCGGCTTAGACTGATACAGGGCGTTAACCAGTTCCATAATGGCGCTGATGGCGGTGTTGAAATGGAATCGTTCGATATTTTCCCCGACCTTCTTGATTGTCTTGTGGACTTTCTGGCGCAAGATCTTCAGGCCTTGGTCGAGTGGAGGTGTACCGGCATAGGGTTTCGCTCCCTTTATCCAATGGTGGTTTTCGCTAACCAATCGCCACACCCGGTTGAGAAACCGGAATGATCCCTCTACCCCCTGATCACTCCACTCGAGATCCTTCTCGGGTGGAGATGCGAAGAGGCAAAACATTCGGGCCGTATCAGCACCGTATCTGGAAACCAGGTATTCCGGGTCAACGACGTTTCCCCGGGATTTGGACATTTTGGCCCCGTCCTTGATAACCATCCCCTGGGTTAAGAGCCTCGTAAAGGGCTCCTTATCCTTCACGAGGCCGAATTCCCTGAGAACCCTCGCAAAGAAGCGGGAATAGAGGAGATGCAAAATGGCGTGTTCTATCCCTCCGATATACTGATTAACGGGCATCCAGTAATCGACTTTCTCCTTGTCCAGGGGGCCCTCGTTATACCGGGGCGATGCAAATCGATCAAAATACCAGGAGGATTCCACGAAGGTATCCATGGTATCGGTCTCCCTCCTGGCATCTCCGCCACATTTCGGACATTGCGTCTCAACAAACTCCCGACATTCCGCCAGGGGAGACCCTCCCTCGGTAGAAAATTCCACGTCATGGGGCAAAACGACGGGGAGATCCTCTTCCTGTACGGGCTGGACTCCACACCGATGGCAATAGATGATGGGGATGGGGGCCCCCCAATACCGCTGACGGGAAATCCCCCAGTCCCGGATGCGATAATTGACGCTCTTTCCCCCCAACCCTTTCTCTTCCAGGTACTGGACGATTGCCTGGCGAGCCGAAAGGCTATCCATCCCGTTGAACTGGCCGGAGTTGTCCAGGGTTCCCTCATCCACATAGGCACCGGCCATGGTTTCCGCGCTCAACGTTTCATCGGGCGGTTGGATCACGACGATCACGGGAAGCTCATATCTCTTGGCAAACTCGAAATCCCTTTGGTCATGGGCAGGAACTGCCATAACCGCCCCCGTTCCATATTCCATGAGGACGAAATTGGCCGAGAAGATGGGGATTTTCGCCCCCGTCATGAGATTCAGACAATGGGCCCCGATAAACACCCCCTCCTTTTCCGTATCCTCCGCCGTTCTCCCGACGAGGCTCTGCCGTTTCACCCTTTCCACGAACTCCCTCACTTCCCCTTCCTGGGGCGTCCCCCTTGACAGTTCCAAGGTCAAGGGATGTTCCGGAGCTAAGGTCATGAATGTTGCCCCGAAGACGGTATCCTGGCGGGTTGTAAATACGGTGATTGCATCCTTCGAATCCTCCATCGGAAATCGAATCTCAGCCCCCTCGCTCTTCCCGATCCAATTCCGTTGCATCCTCAATACTCGCTCGGGCCATCCCGGAAGTTTATCACAGTATTCCAGCAAATCCTCAGCATAATGGGTGATCTTGAGAAACCACTGATCAAATTCCTTCTGGGTGACTTCCGACTCACATCGCCAGCAGAGACCCGCTTCAACCTGCTCATTGGCCAACACCGTCTGACAGCTCGGACACCAATTCACCAGGGACCGCTTTTTGTAGGCCAGGCCCCTCTCGTACATCTTAAGGAAAAACCATTGCTCCCATCTGTAGTATTCCACATCGCACGTAGCGATCTCCCTCTCCCAGTCATAGCTAAAGCCCATCCTCTTGAGCTGTTTTCGCATCGTATCGATATTCTCATACGTCCATTTCGCGGGATGGACCCCACTCTCTATTGCCGCGTTTTCAGCGGGCATGCCGAAGGCATCCCATCCCATAGGGTGAAGCACACTATACCCTTGCATCATCTTATACCGGGACACAACATCCCCTATGGAATAGTTCCGCATGTGTCCCATATGGATTGCCCCCGATGGATAGGGATACATCTCCAAGAGATAATACTTCTCCTTGGCCGGGTCTTCCTCGGCCCTAAACAGTTTCTTCTCCTCCCAATACTTCTGCCATTTCGCCTCAATCGCTTCTGGATAGTACCTCTCCTTCATTTTACCTCTTTACTCCTCTCATTTTCCTTTTTTCCAAATCTCTACCGGTGAATCGTGTTCTTTGGGGGAACACGGACACGAAAATCGCTCCACGGATTACGATTTCATCTTCCCATCATCTTCCGGATCTTCAGCCTCAAGGCATTCAGCCTGATGAATCCTCCCGCATCCTTCTGGTCATAAACGGTGTCTTCATCAAAGGTCGCGAATTCACCGCTGTAGAGGGATTTCTCCGACTTGCGTCCTACGACGATACAATTCCCCTTGTAGAGTTTCAACCGAACAGTCCCCGTCACATCCTTCTGGGTTTCATCGATGGTCTTTTCTATAACCTCCATTTCAGGGGAAAACCAGTAACCGTAGTAGATCAATTCCGAAATTTTGGGAATGAGGGAATCCCTGAGGTGCATCACCTCCCGATCCATGGTGATGGATTCTATGGCCCTGTGCGCAATGTGGAGGATCGTTCCTCCAGGGGTTTCATACACTCCCCTCGATTTCAACCCCACGTAGCGATTTTCAACCATGTCCACACGGCCGATCCCATTTTCCCCCCCAATTTTATTGGCCGCGGCCAAAAGGTTTGCCGGGGAGTAAACCTCTCCGTCGATCCTTATTGGAATGCCGTTTTCGAAATCGATCTCGATATAGAGCGGTCTGTCGGGGGCTTGCTCCGGTGAGACGGTCACGAGGAACATATCCTCCCTCGGTTCCAGCCATGGGTCTTCCAGGATTCCAGCTTCGAAACTGGTATGAAAAAGGTTCTGATCGCAACTATAGGGCTTTTCCGCGGTAACCGGAACCGGAATCCCGTTTTCTTGGGCGTAGCGGATCAGATCCTTGCGGGACCTGAGATTCCACTGTCTCCACGGGGAGATGATGGTGATATCGGGGTTCAAGGCCATGTAGGTTAGTTCGAACCTCACCTGATCGTTCCCCTTTCCCGTCGCACCATGGGAAACGGCATCGGCACCTTCCTTCTCGACCACCTCCATCTGTTTTTTGGCTATGAGAGGCCTTGCGATGGAGGTCCCCAGGAGATATCCACCCTCATAGATGGCATTGGCCTTTAGGGCCTTGAAGATGAAGTCCCGGACGAACTCCTCCCGGACATCTTCGATACAGACCTTGCTCGCCCCCGTTCCCAGGGCCTTGGTTTCCACCTTTTCGAGGTCATCCCCCTGACCCAAGTCCGCAACAAAGGCGATGACTTCGCAGCCGTATTCATTGACGAGCCATTTCAAGATGACCGATGTATCTAATCCCCCGGAATATGCCAAGACGATCTTGTTTATACGAGATGCCATATCACCACCATACAACAATTCGTGTCTGTTGTTCGTCCTCAAGCTCCACCAGACGGCGGCCTGACCTGAGGACCATTTACCCCATCAACCACTCCAGAATGGCCTTCTGAACGTGGAGCCGATTCTCCGCCTGATCCCAGACGATGGAATGGGTTCCGTCCATCACATCATCGGTTATCTCCTCGCCCCGATGAGCGGGCAGGCAGTGCATAACCAAAACCCCCGCTTTTGCGGCCTTGACTAAACGGGAGTTCACCTGATAATCCCTGAAATCCCGAAGGCGGTCGGCGTGTTCATCCTCCTTTCCCATGCTGGCCCACACATCGGTATAGATGACATCCGTCCCCGATACGGCCTGGTACGGATCATGGACCAGCTGGATCTCCGTCGCCGATTCCCTCCTGGCCCGTTCAAGGAGCGATGGGTCTGGCCCGTATCCCTCTGGACAAGCCAGGCGGAGATGGAAATTCAACCTGGCGGCGCAATTGATCCAGGAGTTAGCTACGTTATTCCCATCCCCCACGTAAGCCACCTTCAACCCTCCATATCCACCCATCTTCTCCGTGACGGTAAAGATGTCGGAGAGAATCTGGCAGGGGTGAAGTAAATCGCTGAGCCCATTTATGACAGGAATGGTTGCATGCCTGGCTAATTCCTCTATGGTCTCGTGGGAAAATGTCCGTGCCATGACTCCATCCACGTATCTGGAAAAGACCCGTGCTGTATCCGGAACGGTTTCTCCGCGACTCAGCTGCATATCCTTAAAGTCAAGAAATAGGGCGTACCCTCCCAACTGATACATCCCCACCTCGAAGGAAACCCGAGTTCGAGTGGAAGCCTTCTCGAAAATGAGGCCCAGGGTTTTCCCCTTAAGGGGGGTATGCGAAACTCCCTCCTTTTGTTTGGCCTTCAAGACGGTCGCCATCTCCATCAGATGATCGATTTCATCCTGGCTCAGGGAGAAGATACTGACCAGATCCCTCTTCACGACTCGGTCCCCTCCTTACATTCCCCGAGAATCCGGTCCAAAGCTCCTAAGAGCTGATCCACCTCTTTTGTGGTTACGATTAAGGGTGGCAAAAACCTGAGGACATTGCCCATGGTACAGTTGATGAGGAATCCCTCCTCCATGCAACGGGTCACAATTTGACTCCCCTCGAATTCCAGTTCCATGCCGATGATTAAGCCCCTTCCCCTCACCTCCTTAATAAAGGGATATTCCCCCTTCAAATCCATGAGTCGATTGAAGAAATGCTCCCCCACCCTTCTGCAGTTTTCCAGGACACCATCCTCTAATAAAGTTGATACGGCCGCCACACCCGCCGCCGTGGCCAAGGGATTGCCCCCGAATGTCGATGCGTGGGTTCCCGGGCCGAAGCTCTTGGCCACCTCCTCAGTAGCCAACATTGCCCCTATGGGAACTCCTCCCGCCAAGGACTTTGCCAAGGTCATGATATCCGGATATACCCCCTCGTGTTCATAGGCAAAGAGCTTGCCCGTCCTGCCCATGCCAACCTGTACCTCATCGTAGATTAAAAGGATCCCCCTCTTACGGCAAAGCTCGCGGAGTTCCCTCAAATATCCATCGGACGGACAATTCACCCCACCCTCACCCTGGATGGGTTCCACCATAATGGCGCAGGTATTGGGGGTTACCGCCCGGAGAACCGCCTCCATATCGTTAAAGGGAACGTATTTATAACCCGGAACCAGAGGATCGAACCCCTTGTGAAATTTCTCCTGTCCCGTCGCAGTGATGGTTGCCATGGTCCTGCCGTGAAAAGACTTCTCCATGGTGATGATTTCGAATCTTTCTGTTCGGCCGGTATCCTTGGCGTACTTCTTCGCCAATTTCATGGCCGCTTCGTTAGCCTCCGCACCGCTATTGCAGAAAAAAACCCTATCGGCAAAGGAGTTCTCACACAACAGTTTGGCCAACTCAATTTGAGGCTCGATGTGATAAAAGTTGGAGACATGGATGAGCTTCCGGGATTGATCCTGAATAGCCTGAACCACCTTTGGATGGCAATGCCCGAGATTACATACGGCCAAGCCGGCCACGAAATCGAAATACTCCTTACCATCGTTGGTCCAGACCTTACACCCTTGGCCCCTGACCAATATAAGGGGATATCGGGAGTACGTATTTGCGATGTACCTCTGAGAATCGGCAATGAGCGTCTTTGTAGCCGTCATCGAACTGGCTCCTCCATCTGGTAAAAAGCGGCAAGAAGAGAGGGAATTCCCTCTATAATAAATTACCCCTTTCCCCTCACATCATCGTCTCTTATGCCCCTTTCCCTCTGTGTATCTGGGTTCCTATCCCTTCGTCGGTAAAAATCTCAAGGAGCAGGGTATGCTCCACCCGCCCATCGATGATATGGGTTTTGATTACGCCTCCCTGGAGCGCATCCAAACAACAGTGAACCTTCGGAATCATCCCCCCCATAATAACCCCCTTTTCAAGAAGCTCCCTTGCCCTCCCGACATCGAGGGTTCGAATCAATTGATCTCCTTTGTCCACTATACCCGGAACATCCGTCAAGAGGATCAGTTTCTCGGCCTTGAGGGTGGAGGCAACCTTTCCGGCAACTAAATCGGCGTTTATGTTGTAGCTCTCCCCTCCCTCCCCCACCCCTACGGGGGCAATAACCGGGATGAAGCCTCTCTCCTCCATGGCCAAAATGATGGATGGATTGATGGAGGCCACTTCGCCAACCATGCCGATGTCGATCGCTTCAGGAGGGCTCCCATCTCCCTTTCTCCTGTAGATGTTCATCTTCTTCGCAAGGATGAGCTGGCCATCCTTTCCGCTGAGTCCCACCCCTTTTCCACCATGACGATTGATCAAACCCACGATTTCCTTGTTCACCTTTCCAACCAGAACCATCTCCACCACATCCATGGTTTCACCGTCGGTAACCCTCATGCCCTCTACAAACTCCGTCTTCTTTCCCATCTGGGCTAACACCTTCCCGATTTGTGGGCCCCCACCATGGACAATGACCGGATTGAGGCCGATGTATCTCATCAAAACGATGTCTAATGCAAAGCTCTCTTTCAAGCCCTCGTCTACCATGACGTTTCCGCCATACTTGATGACGATGGTTTTGTCGTAAAATTTACGGATATAGGGCAATGCCTCAATGAGGACTTCAGCCTTATTGATGGTACCCTCCATACGCCTTCCCGTTCATGGTATCCGGATCATAAAATGGACGAGATACGGGTCATTGCCTCCCTGTGACCCACATCACTCATAAGATATAACGGCTCAAATCCTCGTCCTCAATGAAATCCCTCAGCTTATCCTTCACATACGTGGAATCGATGCTGATCTCCTTATCACGAACCTCCGTGGCATCGAAGGAAATCTCATCCAAGAGCTTCTCCATAATGGTATAGAGCCTCCGTGCACCAATATTTTGGGTCCTCTCGTTGATGATTTGAGCTACCTCAGCGATCTCAGCTATGGCATCATCAGTAAAGAGTAACTGCACGGTTTCCGTCTTGAGCAGGGCGGTATACTGTTTTATCAGGGCATTTTGGGGCTCTATGAGGATTCGAATGAAGTCCTCTTTCCCAAGGGAATGGAGCTCCACCCGAATGGGAAAACGCCCCTGGAGCTCCGGAATGAGATCCGAGGGTTTTGATATGTGAAAGGCCCCGGCGGCGATAAAGAGGATGTGGTCCGTCTTCACCATCCCATATTTCGTCGTAACCGTCGTTCCCTCGACAATGGGCAAAATATCCCTTTGGACTCCTTCCCTTGAGACGTCGGGACCATGCACGGATTCCCGCCCCGCGATTTTATCGATCTCATCCAAGAAGATGATTCCCGATTGTTCTACCCTATCTTTGGCCAACCTCACCACCTTATCCATATCGACCAATTTTTGGGCCTCCTCGTGGAAGAGGATGGTTAAGGCTTCCGGGATTTTTACCTTTCTCCTCTTTCTTCTCTGGGGAAACAGGTTTCCAAACATGTCCCTGATGTTGATATCCATCTCTTCCATGCCCGAGGCGGAGAAGATCTCCACGATGGGGAGATTGCTGTCCGCGGTCTCAATCTCGACATAACGGTCGTCCAGCTTTCCCTCCTTCAATAACTGCCGCAGCTTCTCCCTGGTTGCACTCTGGGTTAAAGGCCTTTCCTCGACAGCCCTAATAGACCCCAAGGGGGGATTTTCCTCCGCTTTCTTCTCCATCTTTGGCCTTGGCAATAGGAGATCCAACAATCTCTCTTCGGCCAACTCCCGGGCCTTTATCTCGACCCTTTCGGTCTCCTCCCCCTTAACCATATTTACCGCCTGGTCGGTCAGATCCCTAATCATGGATTCTACATCCCTACCCACATATCCCACTTCCGTGAATTTTGAGGCCTCAATCTTCAGAAAGGGCGCTTGGGCAAGCCTGGCCAACCTTCTGGCAATCTCTGTTTTCCCCACCCCGGTAGGACCAATCATGATGATGTTCTTCGGCGCAATCTCATCCCTCAGGTCTTCGGGGACCTGTTGTCGCCTCCACCTGTTCCGAAGGGCAATGGCAACGGATCGTTTGGCCTCCTTCTGTCCTACGATATATTTGTCGAGTTCGGAAACGATTTCCCGTGGGGTAAAGGTTTGCACTGTTTGAACCTCTTTAGAGGATTCGGCTTATAATTCTTCGATGATGATGTGATCGTTCGTATAGATACAGATGGAGGCGGCGATCTTCATGGCCTCTTCGGCAATGGATTTGGCATCCAACTCGGAATGGTCGACCAATGCCTTGGCGGCTGCATGAGCATAAGAACCCCCGCTGCCAATAGCAGTCACACCTTCGTCGGGTTCGATCACATCTCCAGTACCTGATATGACTAAAGAGCGATCTTTGTCGGCCACTATGAGAAGCGCCTCCAGCCTCCTCAACACTCTATCGGTTCGCCATTCCTTGGCCAGCTCGACCGCAGCCCTCATGAGATTGCCGTTGAACTCTTCCAATTTCGACTCAAATTTTCCGAATAAAGTAAAGGCGTCAGCGCTGGTTCCGGCAAATCCCGCCAATACCCTGTCGTTATATATCCTTCTGACCTTTCTCGCCGTGCGCTTCATAATCGTATTTTCAAAGGTGATCTGCCCATCGCCCCCCATGACCACACGGCCTTTGTGCCTAACGGAAAGAACAGTTGTCCCTCTCACTCTTCGACTCCTTGGAAGAAACGATTCATAATCAATTTACGATGTTGTATGGCCATGAATTCAAACCCACGGTTCCCCCATAAAAAGGGATCACGGATTCCGTTTCGTATTTCTCCAGCTCCTGGGATGAGCCCTATCGTAAACCTCCATTAAGCCGTCTATGCTCACATGGGTATATTTTTGGGTCGTGGAAAGGCTCACATGTCCCAATAACTCCTGTATATCCCTTAAATTCGCCCCCGCATCCAATAGATGGGTCGCAAAGGTATGGCGGAAGGCATGGGGACTAATGCTCTTTACGAGCCCGCACTTTTTCCCATATTTTTCCACCATCCGTCTCACACTCCGATCTGTCAATCTACCGCCTCGAGTATTGATAAAGAGCGGGCACTGGCGACCATTCCCTGAGGAAAGCCCCCTTCTCCTGAAATAATCCCTTACAGCCTCTATGGCCTTGGACCCAATGGGAACAATCCTCTCCTTCCTCCCCTTTCCCAACACCTTTATGATACCCAGTTCTAGATCCACATCATCACAATTCAATTGGGTCAGCTCCCCCACCCGAATGCCACTGGAATAGAGCAATTCGAGAATAGCCCGGTCCCTGAGACCTATGGGATTCGATTTATCGGGCGCATTTAACATCCTGAACATCTCATCAATGGTTAGCGTGCTTGGAATATACTTTTCGGTCTTGGGAGTTGCCACCCCTTTTGCTGGGTTCCTCGAAATAATCCCCTCCCGAACCAAGTATTGGAAAAAGGAACGAATGGAAGCCAACTTTCGAGCGATAGAGCTCCTTTTATTCGATCGAAAAAGGGCCCTGAGATAGATTCGGATGATATCACGATCAAGTCGTGAAACATCCACTTCTCCTGTTTCCGGTTTCGGAAGGAGCCCGCATGCCGAGATGAAACCCGCCAGATGAGATAGGTCGTTGAGATAACTCCGACATGTATGCTCCGAAGCTCCCTTTTCCAAAGCCAGATATTTGATGAATTGGTCGATTTGATCCCGCATGTAAGCCTTCAAGAATATAATTAAATTAGAATGTATATCACAATGTTGAAAATAATCAATGGAAAAATCAGAGGTTTGGAGGTTGTGTGGGAATTAGAAAAATTTTTTTTATGACTGAATGGTCTTGACAATAAAGAAACATTATTTTATATTTAGTGTTTTAATTTATCAATAAAGGAGGCTCAAGGTAAAATGGCTAAGCGGGAAAAGGACAGTTACGTCATTCAGTCTGTAACCAATGCATTGAATCTCTTGGAGGAGTTCAAAGGAGATCGGGATGAACTTGGGGTGACCGAACTCAGCAAAAGGCTCAACCTCCATAAGAACAACATTTTCAGGTTACTGGCAACCCTCGAGGCAAAGGGATACATCGAGCAGAATAAGGCCACAGAAAATTATCGGTTGGGTGTGAAAAGCCTCGAGTTGGGTCAAACTTTTATTAAGCAGCTTGGCTTGGTCCGCCAGGCCAAACCGTTCCTGGAGGAAATCGTTAAGGAATGTAACGAAATGGCTTATATTGGGACTATTCGGCAAAACTCCGTCGTCTATCTGCATGTGGAAGAGGCGGACCAAACGGTGAAGGTGGCCAATCGTGTCGGATGGAGGCTTCCCATCCATTGCACGGGCATCGGCAAGGCCCAGATCGCGTATGCATCTGAAGAGGAATTGGAAAAGCTCGGTATCTTAGACAATATGGAGAGGTTTACGTCTAATACCACCGTCGATAGGGTTGAGTTCATCAAACACCTTAAAGAGATAGCCAAGCGGGGATATGCCCTCGATAATGAGGAATACAATCTGGGCGTAAGGTGTGTCGGTGTTCCCGTCAGGGACTATACTGGCCGGGTTGTGGGGGGAATCTCCGTTTCCGGCCCATCCTTTCGCATGACCGATGAGATATTGAAGGGGAAAATTATCCCCGTTGTCAGAGAGGCCGGCGAAAAGGTTTCCAAAAGACTTGGATTTGGGACTTAGAATAGACGTCATTGTAAAAAGTCGAAATTAGACGGCAAAGAAAAAAGATCCAGATGCAAGGCGCGCAAATCCTGAGGAATGAGGCGTACATAGAAGTACGCTGCAGTGACGAAGGATGAAGCGGAACGTAGCAGATGGACTTTTTACGAAGCCGTCAGAATAGGGTCTTCTTCAAGAAAGGATTTTCACCTTCCCTTCCCCAATAGACTATGCTCCCTGCTTTTGCGTTTCTTCGGAATGATCTTACAAGGGACGGCTTTCCCGGAAAGCCGGGAAACTCCAGATATTTTTCCCATTGACTTCCAAGCGGGTTTCTTGTATAGAAAGACAAGGAGGGAAGTAAATTCATTTAGCATAAGGAGGTAATGCAGATGGCAAATCCAAGGGTAGCCAGAGTGACCGAGGTCGTAGCAGGATCCTCTAAATCCTTCGATGATGCGATTCAGATCGGTTTCTCTCGAGCGGCAAAGACCCTTCGGGGGATTACGGGTCTCCGTATTATGGAACAAAGGGTGGCCGTTGAGGATGCCAAAATTGTGGAATATCGAGTGAGAATGGAGGTTATCTTCGTCCTTGAGACTTAGTCCTTCGATTCACAAAGGTAGCTGAAGGGAATTGGAGCTGAGGTATTAACCCCAGCTCCAATTTTCCCCCCTCGGGAAAGGCAATTTTCCATCACTTACCGTCATCGATTCCGACTAATCGCCTCCTTCAACTCCTCCGGTGTCACCGTTGCCGTTCCAACCTTTCCCACGACAATTCCAGCAGCATAGTTTGCGACCACAGCGGCCTCTGAAAAACTGGCCCCTGCTGCTAAAACAAGGGCCATGACCCCGATCACTGTATCCCCGGCTCCTGTCACATCGAAAACTTCCCTGGCCGTCGTGGGAACGAAGATCACTTCCTTCCCCCGTTCAAAGAGGGCCATGTCCTCCTCCCCCCGGGTAATCAGGACAACCTCACAGTTAAATCGATCCAGAAGTTTATTCCCAGCCTCCTTTAGAGATTTTTCATCGACGATCTCAATCCCAGAGGCCATGCTAGCTTCCTGACTGTTGGGAGTCGCGACCGTAACATCTCGGTAGAGATGGAAACGGTTGATCTTTGGATCAAGGAGAACAATCTTTCCCTGTTGCCTTGAGATTTTGGTAACGGCTTTAAGGAGGTCCTCCGTTACCACTCCCTTCCCATAATCGGCAATGACCACCGTATCTGCACGAGGGATCGTATCGCAAACAGAGGAAACAAGGCTGTCCGCATATCCCTGGCTAAGGCAAGTCTGGCTCTCACGGTCAAACCGAACTACCTGCTGACTGTGAGCCACAATCCGGGTCTTGACGGTCGTGGGTCGGTGAGGATCGATGAGAACGCCCCCTGTTGGTACCCCCCTTTCCTCGAGAAGGCTGAGGATCTTCCTCCCCCTTTCGTCTCCCCCGACTATTCCAGATAGGAACACTTGCCCTCCGAGGGACCAAATATTGTTGACTACGTTAGCCGCTCCTCCCACGAGTTGGGTCTCCTTTTGCACCGTTACCACTGGGACTGGTGCCTCCGGGGAGATTCGGTCCACCTTTCCCCAGAAATACTCATCCAGCATGATATCCCCTACGACGAGTGCCGAAATTTCCTTAAAGCGGCTTACGATCCTATCTATGTCAATCATTTCAGTACCTCATAGAAATTCTTGATCTGATTGACCACATACTCCTGCTGCTCGGGGGATAACCCGGGGTAGATAGGAAGGGCCAGGGTTTCACCGGAAGCCCTCTCCGATTCTGGGAAATCGCCCTTTTTGTATCCGAGATACTCAAAGCACTCTTGGAGGTGGAGTGGTCGGGGATAGTATACCCCCGTTCCCACGCCCTTGGCGCGAAGGAATTCCTCAAGCTCATCCCGATGGTGAACACGGATAACATACTGGTGGAATATATGTCTATTGCCGTCCTTGACGACGGGTAAATGGACTTCTCCGGTAAGGCCCATCTCATCGAAGAGGCGATCATACCTTAGCGCATTTCGGCGTCGTGTTTCCGTCCACCTCTCTAGGTAGCGAAACTTCACCCTGAGAATGGCTGCCTGAAGTTCATCCAGCCTGAAATTACCCCCGATGATGTCATGATAGTATGCCTGTGCTCCACCGTAGCCTCTGAGGATCCTTATCTTCTCAGCCATGTCCTTGTCGTCGGTTACCACCATTCCCGCATCCCCGAATCCCCCCAAATTCTTCGTGGGATAGAAGGAGAAGCACCCCAGCCTTCCCATGCTTCCCGCTCTCCATGCGTGTCTTGAATCCTGTCCGCTTGCGACTGGTTCCTTCTCCGGCTCCTCGTCCGTGATTCCAGTGCTCAGCCCCTTTGCTCCCAGCCTCTTCGAGTAGTATATTGCCCCGATAGCCTGGGCCGCGTCCTCGACGATATCGAGATGGGTCCTCTGGGCCATCTCCATCATGGGATCCATATCGGCACACTGCCCGTAGAGGTGAATCGGAATAATCGCCTTTATATGAGCCAGGTTCTTCCGCTCCACCGGCCTGCCGCTTTCCTGGTCCACATCGCATCCCGTTTCCAGGAGTTCTCGGAGCTTTTGGGGATCTAGATTATACGTGTTCGGGTCGATATCGACGAAGATCGGCGTGGCACCTAGCCGGGCAATCACGCCAGCAGTTGAGAAGAAGGTAAAGGGGGTTGTGATTACACCATCTCGTAAATCATCTCGCTGCTTAATATCCAAGGCCATCAGGGAAACTAAAATAGCATCAGTTCCCGAGGAAACACCGATACCGTGGCCGACGCTGCTGTAGGCTGCGATTTGTCTCTCCAACCTTTCGACGTTTGGCCCGAGGATAAACCGCTGGCTCTCGATAACCGTATCAACAGCCTTCCTCACCTCTTCCCTGATCTCCGCATATTGTGCCCGCAGATCGACTAACGGAACCTCCATTTCCACTACCATCCTCTTAAAGCGGTTATACGCCCCTTCGTCATTCATGCACGGTCATCCCAAGAGGCCGCACGTCGCAATAGAGCCATCTCACCCCTGCTGAACTCCATATTGTCACCATCAATAAAGTCTTAGCGACCTCCAGATACATCAGCTCTCCCCCAATCCCATCAATCCGTTCCCGATAAAAAATACTCTTCCAAGACTTTTTCCTCAGCCAAAAACGTTCTTTGTAATGAGAAGGATTGGGAACAGAGTAATCTTTGGGATAATATTCTCTCAACACTTCTGGCTCGGGTTGGGGGTTGACAAAGATGAGACCGCACTCCATGCACTGAACAATCTTAAGAGTTCCTGGAATTCCAAAAACTCGATCCCATCCTTCAAAAAAAATTGATGTTGATTGGACCCGCAAACTTCACAGGGTATCGATCTCACTGCCTAAACTATCTTTTCTCCCACAATGATTAGGGTATTTCCACCCATAATAATTTCATCCATTAGGGTTTCATCCAACCGGTATAATTCCCTTCTCTTTCTCGAGACGAAAAGCGCATACAGGCGGATGATCCAGACGATAGGCCGCATCCAATTCATCTTGGGCTTTTTGCGGTCCTTCTCTAACCGGAGGATACGAAACCCATTATGTTCCATAATGAATTTCAATAATGGGTACCCAAGTGAGTTCAGGTGAACCATGGAGAGTTCACCTTTCCAAATATTTCTCAGGGTGTCAACGGTAGGAATTTTAGAAAAGGTACCGGTCAGGACGAAGCGGAGCCTCCGCTCGATGTTCAAGAAATTGGGAATCGAGAGGAAAATCTTTCCCCCTCTTTTTAGGATCCTTCCAAACTCACGGATGGCGTTGAAGGGGTTCTCCGCATGTTCGAGGCCATCGAGGCAGACGATGTAGTCGAAACACGCAGCCTTGTACGGAAGTTTTTTATTCATGTCGCCGAATTGAACCGTCAAATCCTCGGCGGCAAAGAAAGAGGGTTGGATATCGCAGCAGGAGACGGCAAACCCCATCTTTTGCAAACGACTCGCAAGTGACCCGGTTCCCGTGGGAACATCCAGTAACTTCCCCTTCTCTTCCATCGAGAGCATCTGGACAACCTTCTCGTGGACCTCTTTTCTCGTGAGTGGGATAAGCCTAGAAGATATCTCTTCGCCCCCCATCTAACCCTCTCCCAACCCCATCCCCTTCGGACACAGCCTCAGGTGCCAGTAGATAAGCCTGGCGTAGATTCCCAATCTCCTCTTGAACCTCTCCCTCGTAAAGGCCGTCAGCAAACAGGAAAAGAGTGTGAGGAGGAAATCTACGCAGAATTGGTTAAAGAGACAACTCTTGAGGAGTACGGATTCGGCTATCCCCCTATGTTTCTTGAAGAAAAGGTAAAGGGACCGATAGTATTCTATCTTGGCCTTGTCCCTCACCAGATTTGCCGTTTTCCCCTGGAGATGGATAATCTCAGCTCGGGGTACATGGCACACACGCCATCTTCGGCGCTTCATACGATAACACCAATCCGTCTCCTCCATGAAGAAGAAGTAGTCCTCATCCAGCAATCCCACTTCCCTAATGGCCTGGGAACGCACGATCATACATGCCCCGATGACCGAATGCACATCGATTGGTGAGCTGTAGTTTACTCGCTTGCTGGGATACCTTGTCGGAAAGAAAATCCTCAACAGGCTCTTGTTTAACACCTCCGTGGCTAGGGAAGGGAAATTGTCGAAGGAGTTTTGTTTGGACCCATCCCCATTGATGAGCTGCCCTGCGGCGATGCCCACATCAGGGTTTCGGTCCATGAATTCCGCCAACGTTTCGATGGCTCCATCCTTAAGGATGACATCGGTATTCAACAACAGGGCATATCGCCCCTTGCTTTTCCTGAGTGCCTCATTATTTGCCCTTGCAAAACCGAGATTCCTCTGGTTTTGAATGAGCTCGATTTCGGGAAATGCCCTCCTAACCGAATCAACGCTTCCGTCCCTGGATCCATTGTCAACGACGAAGATCTCAAAGGTGAGGCCCTTTATGCTCCGATAAAAGGAATCTATGCAGTTCAGGAGCAACTCCCTGGTGTTCCAGTTGACGATAATGACGGAAAGGTCACGGCTGGATTCCGCGTTCATTTCCTCAATACCTCTTCAGTTACGTCCCCTTCGGGGGAAACATAGACCACGCCCCGTTTGCGACTCTCCTCATAAATGGTGTCAACCAATTCCCTTTTTTGTCCTGGAATGGGATATATCTCGAGATACCATTTGAGAAACCGTATTCTGTCGCCGTACCCTAAGAATCCCGGGGTGGAGCAGTTGATCTGGACCAGGTTTTTCAAAGCCTTTCGGACATTGACCTCCGTCCCAAGGCGGACAGCATCCAGATCGATGAAGCTGAAATCCCAGTGTCCGGAGCGCTCCCGGGTCAAAATGTTACATGTCTTCAGATCGCCGTGGAAGATCTCGGACCGATGAAGGCGACCGATGCATCGGGCGAACTCTTGGATAAAGGCCCTTTTCTTGGTGACCGAATCCCGTGATCGGCCATTTCCGAAGGATTTGATCAGGTAACGGTCCATCTCAAGATAGTCGGGCGGGGACTCCGTTATAAAAAAACTCTCTTTTAAAAGGCCGAAGCGCCTCTTTTCGATATAAGCCAAGGGCTTCAGATGGGAGATCCCCCGCCTAAAAAGTTCATTGGCCGCCACCCAGGAGGTCTTTCCCTTGGAATATCGAAAGCAATCCTTTATTTTACCCCATGCCGTTGGGTATCGATAGTGCTTTACACAGGTCCGAAGGTCTGATCCCCTGGGTATCTCCACCATAGAAACGACGGTCTTGGGGGAATTCTTCAGCAGGCGTGAGGGTTGGATCTCCACAATATCCCGGTGCGCATTGATCATTTCCAAGAGGGTCTCCCTCAAAACATCGCGGCTCCGGTATAACCTATATGCCTTCCATCGATGTGAGGTAAAGAGGGTACTTTCCCCCAGGCACCGCTTCGCCCTGCTCCTTTGATGGCGCCTCTTTATCGAATCCGATATCCCTTCTATTCTCACCAGTAGGGTTTTCAACCTGGAGAAAGGCCCTCTCTTCTCGCCGTAGGCTTCAAGGAAAATCCCCTTGTCCCCTTGATCCAGCACTGAATTCAGGGAGTAGAAGAGTTGGGCAATATTCCATAGACGTTGCCGACGGGAAAGGGATTTTCGTATCTGCGCCCGATGAAGGTCGATGAGATGTAATGCCCCATCTCCCCCCTTGTTTATCAAGAAATTACCCGCATGCATATCGGCTTGAAAGAGTCCGCCATCATGGAGGCGTCTCACAGTCCTCCCTAACGTGGCGATTAGCCTCTTCTTCTCGCCATCCCCCTTGGAAGATCCCTCACCGAACCGCTCCACAAAAAAATCGATCAATGGCTGGGCGTCCTCGATTGCTTCGGAAATATAGAGGCTCTCATCCAAAAGCCCCCATCGCGTCTTCTCCATTGCACCAACGGGGTTGGGAATCTCCATCCCCTTTTGCCGAAGAGCCAAGGAGATATTCCATTCCTTCATCGCCCTTGAGGGCAGTAGGAGATATTTCAAGCGCTCCTTCCAATTCTTGATCCTGAATTTCTTGATGAAAAGGGCCTGACCATCTGGGCCGGGGAAAATGGCTGCCCACCTCACTCGGGAATCCTTTATGATTCGCCCCCCTGCCCTCCAAACGGCAGCCTCGATATCCTCCAGGAAATCATCTGTAAAAACACCCCTCAGGTCTTCCCGCACGAACCCCCTGAACCTCTTCACCGAGAAGCGAGCCAATGGCACTGGTTTTCGATTCGTTGGGGATCCCATTATCTGGCGTCAAAGAACCTATGGAAATGAATGGTGATTCTCATGGTTACGTAAAGCCATCATGTGGCAACTTGGCTGTCAATATGAATGACTGCCTATCCGGAGATAGCTGGGATATTTCCTTCTCAGAATAGATAGTAAAGCCAACAGATTCTAAGTATGATACGAGTCTCTTCAACAGGGATGGGGGAAGATCTCCGGAAATATGTACTTCCATAATTATCATATGTATTTTTCTCAGATCCTCTGGAGGAGTACAGAGAAATACATCATACTCACTCCCTTCAACATCGCATTTTAGGAGATCAACGGAATCACAGTTGGTTATTCTTAGTAAGTCCGAAAGAGTAATTGCTGGAACGCTTTCCCTTGAATCTATATTCTTAATCCACCCTCTTTTGAGAGAGTGCCCAACAGTATTACGCCTTTCACGAAATACCGTAACTAATTGATTAGACTCCGTGGTAATAGCATACCTTAATACGTCATTGGGACAACCACCATTGAGATCGATATTTTTTAAAGCTTGTTGATAATTTTCAGAAACGGGTTCCACCGCAATAACCCTTCTTGCCCTTTTGAGCATAGCAGAGGAAAACAAACCAATATTAGCTCCTATGTCAATAACGTTATCAAATGAATTCCGCAATGACTTTATCGAATAGATATCGAGTAAAAAGATTTCTTGAAAAATAAGAAAATCATTTGTTCCCGGACGGAGAAGAACTCTACAATCGTCTAACGTCAACAGAACCTCACCGTTATCGGTGAAATTTACCGTTGCATCTTCGGAGGCAAAAAACCAATCCCAGAACTTTCGGTCTCTCCTTGAAAACATTGTAGCGCTTCCATCACGAAGGGTGACTGACACTGGTTTCTTGATGACAAAACTCAATACAAGGAGGGACTTAAACGGGTTATGAAATAAATCATAGCAGCGCCTAAGACGCTTAAGGGAAAAAAGACACCGAATTCGGCTCAATCTCATAGTACAATCCCAATATCTTTTGGGAGCAGGGATTATGGGGGCTGCTCGAATTTTGGAATTTTTCTCGAAACTATCACTCCAACAGGAGATTCCCTAATAACTGATGGATCCTTGGTGCACATTTTTGAAGGGAGTAACCCTCTTTAACCTTCTCCCTTCCTTTCAGCCCCATCTTCCTCCTTAAATCAACGTCTTCAATCAGAATCGAAAGTTTCTCAACCCACTCCTGGTGTTCTCTTGCCCAAAATCCATTTTCACCATCTCGGACTAGATCCCAGTTGATCCCCACTGGTGTGCAGACCACGGGAACACCAACTCCCTGATATTGAAGGATCTTTAGACCACATTTCCCCCATGACCAGGGATCATCCATTAAAGGCATCAGGCCAATGTCAAAACTCTGTAAATCCTGTATTTCGTCCTCTGAACTCCAGTGTTTCTTGATCACCTCTATCCTATCACAATCGAAAAAGACGCCGCAGACGATTTTAAGCTTTAAATGGGGGTACTTCTCCCCCAAGGTTTCAAATACCGGTCGCATTTTCTCCAAATAATGTATGCTCCCATAATCCCCAATCCATCCCAATACCACTGCGGTCTCTTTCGGATCATAAGGTTTTTGAGAATACCTCTCAATATCGATGGGACTTGGGATAACCTCCACCTTGGGATTATATTTCAGGGCTTCCTTCTTCAAGTATTCATTGCCGGCGATCACCGCATCGGACGCCTTTAGTATCCGAATAAACCGTCTCTTTCTTGTTTTCGATATGGGATTTTCAACAGTGGAATTTCGATACATGATCGAATCATCGAAATCAAAAACAATCCGATTCGCCTTCCTTTTCAACAACCAAAGTCTCAACGAGGTCATTCGCTTTCTCTGCAGGAAAACGATATCGAAATAAGGCAGGGATTTGAAAAATCTCCAATTTTCGCCCAAGCTCCGTGGATATGGAATCACCTGTGCCTCAACACCTCTCCCTTCGAGGTAGGGGATATACTGGAGGACACGGTATCTGCTTGCTGCCACCATCCATCCTTGGATCAAAAAGAGGACTTTCAACCTGTTACTCCTCCCCTGCCAAGATCAATATGGAGATTACCCTCTGATCAATCACTGCCCTCTGACTCAGAAATGATCATTATATTCAACTATGTTAACGCGGTCCTTTATGAACTGTCAAGGAACTCCTAAAGGAGGTCCCGGGATCTCTTGTAGGTAAAATGTTTCCCATGTCATATATCGGTATAAACTTTGTGGCCCAAACAGCCATGAAGGGAGCACTCCAGTAAACCCAGGAAGCTCAAGAGAAGTTTCCCTTGACCAAAGATATTCATTTTGCTATTTATTTCCAAAAAATAGTCACGTAACGATTCCATTCTATGCCGAAAGTTTCCGTTTGCATTCCCGCTTACAACCGCCCAGAAGTAGGGGAAACGATCGAGAGCGTACTGACGCAGACGTACCGCGACTTCGAGTTGATCGTGATAGACGACGGCTCCCCCGACGAATCAACCTGGGAGGTGATTTCGTCTTACAGGAAGCCAGTTCGAGCCTTCCGGCAGGAGAACGCCGGCATAGCCGGGGCAAAGAATGCCTGTGTGGCAAAGGCGAAAGGCGTACTGATCGCCTTCTGCGACCACGACGACCTGTGGCTCCCAAACAAGCTAGAACGCCAGGTAGCCATGTTTGAGGCCCAGCCTGAGGTTGGGTTCGTTTACTGTCGCTACTTCCTGTTCAGCGCCGACCGGGGAGACTTTAAGATCCGGCCCCGCAAAGGACTGGAGGGAGACATTTTCAACGCCATGCTCCTCAAGATCTTTGTGCAGACCTCCACCGCAATGATCCGCCGCACGGTCTGGGAGGCTGCGGGGCCTTACAACCCAAGCTACATCATTGCGGACGACTACGACTTTTTCCTCCGAGTGGCGAGGGTAACGTCAGCCGCCTTCGTCAATGAAACATTAGTACGCTATCGTCTCCACCCTGAGAACACAAGCCGCGCGGAACGGGCACCAGAGAGGTACAATGAGGAAATCCTGCGCATATACCAGTCGTGGTTGGCCCGGGACGACTTATCGCAGGTCGAACGGCGCATCGTCTCGCGCCGCATCGGCAAATATTACTACAACCTTGCCCAGATTGCTCGTAAGCTGGGGAAAACTGAGCACTGCTGGGCGATGCTTGCCAATGCCAGGCAATTCGACCCTTACAGGATTCGCTATATCAAACTTGCCGCGGGTGAATGGATCCGTCGGTCCCTTGGGCCGTAACTCAACCGCATCGCGAATAGCTCACTAAACCCCGATATATTTCTTAGGGCCCGCAAGGATTCCTGAGCAAACCTCCTCACCTTACCTTGGACATTAGATCGTGAGTACTTCTGGTCGTCATCAGACCGGTCATTCAACTCGCACCCTCGGGCCCATTTCGGTGATGTGTTGATAAAAGGCCTCTACTTCTTTGGCTTGCTTTTCCAACCGGAATTCCCTGATTGCCTTTTCCCGCCCCATTTGCCCCATCTGATTTCTCAGCGACTCGTTGGTTACGAGGGTTCGCAGGGCTGCACAGATGTTTTCAGGCGTGTCATCAACAACAAAACCCGTCACACCATCGTCGACAATTTCAGGAAGCATCCCTCTCCGGGCGACCACTGCGGGTTTACCCATGGCCATAGCTTCCCTGAGGGCTCGGGCCGTCCCGTCTGAACCTGCCATCAAGAGGACAAAGATGTCCATGGCTGCCAGGGTATCAAGATAACTTTCCGTCTGATAACCTGCCAGAATGACATAGGCGTCAAGGCCGAACCGCCTGGTTGGCTCAATGACGCTCTCCTTGATCTGACTGCTTCTCCCAACCAAAAGCGCCTTGACATGGGGGAATTCCCTGACGAGCTTGGCCAGGGAGGCCAGGAAAACATCGGTTCTCCGATACTTCTGAAATCGCGCCACAATGCCAATAACCAAATCCTCTCCATTAATGTTGAACACCCTCCGCATATTCCGAAAAGGCCCCTCCGGATCATACCGTTCCAATTGCAGGGCAACCCCCACCCGACCCACCCTTTTTGCGGTAATGGGCAGTCTCGTCGAGTCTTTCTGTCGGGCCATTTCTGAAAAGGTGACAATCCCGTCTGTCAATCTCGACACAAGAAGGCAGTTTGCCCAGGATGGTTTGATGGCGTCTCTCTTATGATCTGTCCTTATGACTACAGGCCTTTTCTTTGTCAGGTGTGCGGCCAGCCCCCCCAAAATATGATCATGAGAATTATGAACATTGATTAGATCAAATTCCTCGGTGTCAATAAATTTACGGAGGGCCCTCAAATCCCGAAGATTGTCAGCCAGGGCAAATCCCCGATGGCCCTTTCCCAAAGGTCGAAGCCGGAATTTGTCAGTAATCTGAAAATTCTTACCCGCAACCCGGTGGGCTATACTATCCTCAACCTCAAAAGGGGGAAATCGATATGCAAAGATCACTTGGTGCCCCCTTTTCTGCAGGGTTTCGCACAGATTGACTGTTGGTTCCGCGGGCCCTGTCCACTTCCAGTCGCTAAACAGATGCAGAATTTTCATGGATTTCCTCACGTCCGCATACCTCCAGCAACCTCATGGTAGACCCGCAAGGTTCCCTCAACATTGGAAGTAGGCGAGTACTTTTCCATCCACTGCCTCGCGACAACCTGTGCCGCGCTACGACGGTCCTCATCAAAATAGAAAGCAATAGATTCGGCCAGGTCTTCTACATCGGCGGGATTCTCGAGAATCTTTCCCCCTTTGTTTGAGATGATGACGTCGGCTGCCCCGTTGAACCGTGAGGTGATGACGGGAAGCCCGCTCGCCAAAGCCTCCAAAACGGTCAGGGAACAAGAGTCGTAAAACGTCGGATGAACATAGATGTCGCTGGCCGCATAATACTGCTCCATCTCCTCGACGGACCCCAGAAAAAGAGTGAAATCTGAAACACCTAGTCTCCGGGCCATCCGCAGGTAGCGACCGATCCTTCCTCGACCTACGATCAGCAGGTGAAAAGGCTGGTTTGGAAACCATCGCCGCAGGTAGATCAGCGCATGCAAAAGGGGTTCAAGCCCCTTGAGACGGTAGTTGTTCCCTGCAAAGAGGAGAAGGAGAGCATTATCATCGATTCCCAAGCCATTCCGTTTTACCTTGCGAAAAACTTCCCTGTTTTTCGGATGAAACCGATCAAGATCCACGCAGTTGAAAACAACCGTTATTTTCTCCTCGGGAACCCCATAGTATCGAATGATGTCTTCCTTAACCATTCGCGATATTGCTATGATTTTTTTTACCTTATCATTCACGTATTGTCTTCGCTGGACCCAGACCTTCACATAGTGCTGAAGAGAGAGATACCGTCTCAAGAATTTATACACATAATAGAACCTGTTGGTGATGGAAGAAAACTCCTGTTTAAGATAAGCCCTTTCCACACCACCATGGGGGTTAAAGATATTCATGGCAAGAGTTCGACCCACCCCATGAATGATGTCAAAATCGTACTGCTGAATTGCATGAGCTGAATTACGGAGAAAGGAAAAGATCCTCAAACTGTGAGGATATCTCAATACCGGTATTTGGTGTACCTGATACTCTGTTCCCGGAGTTATTTCTACAATTGTGGTAAAAATGTGAACCTCATGACCTCTGTTTGCGAGTTCCTTAGATAGCCAGGAAAAATAATTCTCTCCACCTCTCGATGGTAGATATCGATCCAGGACAAAAGCGATCTTCAATTTCCGAGATATAGTATTTACCTCCAGCATGGTCTTAGAAATTCAAAAAGCCACTTTCCTTACAAGTATGACAAATCGTCGGACTTTTTTTGATTTTATCTCGAACCTCTTGCCTGGCCAATCTGTATTTCTCATTATTCCAGATAAAGGCAAAGGGTTCCTCGAAAACATTTCCAAAGGCATGCCGTTCTCCATAAACTGCACAACAGGGAAGGACGGCCCCATCCCAATTAACGACCGCTGTCTTCCAAAGATGGTTACATTTCATCTGTTTCTTTTTCCCCTTCTTTTCAAGATCAAATGCGCAATATTTTGGATTTTCCGGAATCCAGTCTTTATCCCTTTCAATGGAATTCTCCACACTTTCGAATATTTCCTTTCCCATATCCGTTCTCATTCTGTTAATTCGGAGCTCCATGCCACAATCGTTAGCTAACTCCCTGATTTTTTCAACCTCATGTTCGTTATGCTTGAAAACATGGAAAAGAAGCACAATGCGCGTGTAACGGTTATCCAGTTTCTTCTTCGCTTCTAACAATTGACCGATGTTTGATACTACCTTATGAAAATCTCCACCTATACGATATTTTGAATACGTTTCTGGACTGGCCCCATCAAAAGAAATAAAAATTTTATCGATATGCGTGGAAATAAGAGCCTCCGCCATATTTTTGTCTAGTACGTTTAAATTTGTGCTGATGCAAACGGGAATATTCCCATCTTTTGCATATTGAATCATTTCGATTAAATCTTTATGCAATAAGGGCTCCCCCCAGTTGTACAATTCCAAATTGGTGAGGTAGCTTCCCACTTCATTGAGAACCTTTTTAAACCCTTCAATTTTCATAAATCCTCTGGAAGCACCTTTATCACCCCTTCCCGTGGGACAGAGTGGACATTTTAAATTACAGACATTGCCTATATCAATAGTAAGTTTACTGGGGAAATAAAATAGACGGGAATGTCCCAAGAAGTATTGGATTTCCTTAACAATGAGATTGAAAATCTTTCGCGGGGTCAATATCTGCTTAAGAAATATCAGCTTGTTTATGAGCTTCATATTTATCTGTCCTTTTTAATGCCCCTTCCCAGACTCTGGCATATCTCATAAAAACATAAAACGAATATGCTATAGCATTAATTAATCCGGGAATTCCGTCCCGGAAGCCTTGTTTGTAAATATAGGTCTCCAGGAACTTGATCGGAGGACGAACCATGAGATGAAACGGCGTTGCCTTTATCCCCTTCCCTCTCATGATTTCCGCTGAAGCCTGAGAAAATTGATCGATCGTCTTCAGTTGATCGGATAGATTGCGGTAAGCAAAATGGAGAAGATCACTTCGGAGAGTTTTAGTATTCCCGGCAACCGTGACTTTTTCATGAAGTTGTTCCCCAGTCCATTTCCCCTTGCTTTTTCGAAACAGCCTCAACTGATAGTTAGGGTACCATCCTCCGTGATTAATCCAACGCCCCAAATAGTAGGTACGCCTGGGAATATAATAGCCATTTGCATCGCCATGGCTCTTTAACTCATCAATAATTTCATCCCTCAAAGAAGGGGAGACCCTTTCGTCTGCATCGATACTCAAAATCCAGTTATGAGTGGCCTGGTGGAGTGCAAAATTCTTCTGATCCAGAAACCCTGACCACGCTCGATGAAATACTTTGTCCGTATAAGACCGGCAGATCTGCACCGTTTTGTCTGTGCTGAAGGAATCCACTACAACAATTTCATCGGTCCACGTAACGTTTTCCAAACAGTCTTTGATGTTGTCTTCTTCGTTAAAGGTAATAACACAGGCGGTAATACCCAAAGGTCACCTCCTCAGACATAATTGACTTGCCCCTCTGCCGGCCGCTCTCCATTTCACGGCAAGAAAGTACCTTTCTAAACGTCATCGGAATTTTCCCTCGATTCCAGAAGCATTTTTGCAGCCTCAAAGACGTCTTGACTGCTGATGGCCTTCATGCACTCCACATCCTTACATCCCCTGTTGCGGCAAGGGCTGCAAGACAGGTCTTTTCGGACTATGATATGGGGCGTTCCCTCATACGGCGCATTCACGATGGGATCGGTGGGTCCAAAAATCCCCACAACCGGGGTTTTAACGAGGGAGGCGATATGCATGGGACCAGTATCGTTTCCGACGTACACGCTACACCGCCTGAATATTTCCGCCAGCTGTTTGAGGGAATGGGTTTCGGGGGCAACCATGGAATCCCTTCTCATCCGGGCCCTTACCTCATCCACCATCGCTCTCTCCCCCGGACCCCAGGTAAAGAGAACCGAAACCTTGAGCTCCTCCACAAGCCGATCGGCCAACTCTGTGTATTTAGTAGGCGACCACCGTTTATAGGTGGTTTTTGAACTCGTCCCTGGGTGGATGGCAACCAAGGGGCCTGACATCCCGGGGCGTCGACCCCGGAAAAATTGGTCCACATATTCCACATCTTCTTGAGATACATGGAGATCCACATCCCCTCTCCTCCCGTCCAGGCCTAAAGGGCCGAGCAGAGAGAAGTTTCTCTCAAAACGGCTTATTCGATTGGATCTAGGGCTCACCCTCCGGTTATTAAAAAGGTGGTTCCACTCCTTACAATATCCCCGATCGAATCCCACCCGTTCTTTGGCACCGCTCATGTAGCTGATCAGCCCACTCTTCAAAATACCGTGAAAGTCAAAGGCGATGTCGTAATACCTCCCCCTGAGCTCCCTGACAAATCGATATACCTCCCCGGTGGTCCTCAAAAAGCCAAGGGGATTGAGGAAACCCTTTTTCCATCTATTTCGCTGGAAAACGATGGTCTCGTCGATCTCGGGTTGATGCACCAAGACATCCCGGGCCTTCTCCTCTACCACCCAAGCAATGTGAGCCGTTGGAAACCTCTCC
>JAUWDQ010000041.1 GCA_030608745.1 Pseudomonadota bacterium
CCCTCCACCGTGGCACGAAGGGCCTTCATGAAACCCCTTGGGGCCTTGGTTGCGGGAACGGCATTCTTGGGATCAGTGACAACCGACTCTGATTCCTCGATAGAGTAAGAATAAACGAGGGAGAAAACGTCATGCGGAAGGCAAGGATAGACCTTGCCTTCCGCAACCTTATGGTGTATCACAGGCTTGTTTCGGCAGAAACAGGCCTTTTTTGTCATGTTATCGTACTGGAGGCCAGGCAATGGGAAGAGCGACGAATGCCGATGTGAAAAGAATGAAGGAGAGAATTGCCGCTATTAAAGAGGCCCACCCGAACTACCAAAGGATTCTGGAATTCTTCGAAAAACTCCTCCTTGAGCAACTGAAGATAAGGGCTCAGGTGGACTGTCGCGTCCCTGAAATCAGTGAGGACAGCGCGAGAATCAGAGCGAAGGAGGGATTTCCCATGCTTTCAAAGGGAGATTTTTCCTTCGATCCTCACCTCGCAGCCCGCCTCTTTCGCTCAATTTGCCGAATTGCGAAAAGGGAAAATGAAAAGTTGAAGGCAGAGGTGGGCAAAATTGAGAGAGCACTGCGACGGAAAGAGATTGACCTGGAAATGTGCCTTCCGAAGGCACTAGAAGGTGACCACGAATATCTCTCCCAGATAGCCGCTGATGTGGGAATTGACCGAGGTGTGATGAGTTTCCTGCTCCATACCACGATTAAGCCCTTCGTGGAAGTGACAGCCTCCCATCTCAAGGACAAGGTAGACGAAGACATGTGGGACAAGGGATACTGTCCGATCTGCGGCTCCCAACCCCTCATGGGGGAATTGAGGGGTGAAGAGGGAAAACGGATCTGGACATGCTCCTTTTGCGGAAACCAGTGGCGCGGAAAACGGGTTATGTGCCCCTTCTGCGAAAATACCGATCATGGAAGCCTCCGTTATTTCTATACCGAAAAAGAGAGGGCATATCGGATAGACATCTGCGACAAGTGTAAGAGATATATTAAGACGGTTGATTCCAGACAGCTCGCCGAGGAAATTTTCCTCCCCGTTGAGGACATAGCGACATTACACCTGGACATCTTGGCGGCCGATAAGGGCTTCAAGCGGGAGGCATTCAATTTCCTCGGGATCTTCTGAAAGTTGATGATATGGGTTAGCCTGGAAAGCCCAAAATTACCAACTATGAAGGAATTCAACTTACGCGGTGAAACCAAGAATTGGGGGAATTACACGTTTCGTTTCCATTCCATCGATGTGGCTCTCCTAATACCACGAGATCCTTCCCTTCTCATCCCTTCATGGATCAGTTCCCACAAACCCTCTGTTATCTCATCATTTGTCCTTGATGATATTACTGGAATATGATAGTTATTTCATATAGTTAAAATCATATCCGATGGATTGAGAGGACCCTTCTATGGGCAAAATTGATCTCATTCTCCTGCATCCCCCCAGCTTGTACGACTTCAGGAAGGAACCGGTCATGTACGGGCCTATCAGCGATGTGGTCCCCTCGACGCCCATATTCGAGATGTATCCCATTGGATTCGCCAGCATCTCGGAATACTTAGAGAGAAATGGCCTCCGTGTGAGGATAATCAACGTTGCCTTGAAGATGCTCAAGAGCAAGGGATTCGATGTGGCCAAAATGATTAAAAGGCTACGGCCTATCGCCTTCGGGCTTGATCTCCACTGGATGGCCCATGTCCAGGGATGCCTCGCCCTGGCAGAGGAGATAAAAGAAGCCCATCCCCATATCCCGGTTATCCTGGGTGGGTTGTCCGCGACTTACTACCACGAGGAAATCGTGAGGGATTATCCCCAGGTCGATTTCATCATAAGGGGCGATTCAACGGAAGTGCCGCTCCTCGAGCTGATCAGATGCCTCAAGGAGAAGACGAAGATATCCCATATTCCCAACTTGACGTGGAGGGGAGAAGGGGGTCAAGTTCATTCAAACCCTATCACGCATGTCCCTGAAACGCTCGATCACGTCGCCGTAGACTATCGTCACATCATGCAAAAGGTCTGGAAGTATCGTGATCCTACGGGATATGAACCCTTCACCAATTGGTTCATGTATCCGATAACCGCCGTATTTACCTGCAGGGGCTGCCGTTACCATTGCAAGACGTGTGGCGGATCGGCAAAGGCCTTCCACCGCGTGGCGAACCGCCAAAGGCCCGCCTACCGGGATCCCTTACTCCTGGCCCAAGATATCATGGACATCAGAAACCATCTCAAGGCGCCCATCATGATCATTGGGGATATCTTTCAGCCAGGCGACGAATACGGTTTTAAGCTTTTGAGCGCTTTAAATGGTAAGGGAATTCAGAACCACATTGCCCTCGAGTTTTTCGTTCCACCTTCGCGGGAAAAACTGGAGAGAATTTCCGAGGTCATTCCCAACTTTAACCTGGAAATTTCCCCCGAATCCCACGATGTGGTGGTTCGAAAAGCCTTCGGAAGGCCATACGATAACGTTGCCCTCGAAGAGATGCTGAAGAATGCGATAGCCCTAGACTGTAAACGAATCGACCTGTTCTTCATGACGGGATTGCCCGAACAAACCCTTCAATCGGTCCTCGATACCGCGGATTACTGTCGATACCTTCTCGAGCGCTATGGGGAGAGTCGAAGGTTCATCCCGTTTATCTCCCCCCTTGCTCCCTTTTTGGATCCCGGCAGCCTTGTCTTCGAGAATCCGGAGAGATACGGATACAAGCTCCTCTACCGGACCGTTGAGGAGCACCGATTGGCAATGCTTTCTCCCAGTTGGAAATACGCTCTGAACTACGAGACCAAGTGGATGACCCGTGACGAAATTGTATACGGAACCTATGAGGCTGCTTTGAGGCTAAACCGACTGAAGGGGGAATTCGCCCTCATCGATACCAAAACAACCCTGGCTACCGAAGCAAGGATTAAGGAGGCGGTACGCCTCATGCGGAGGATAGACGAGATCGCCTCCATTGAAGATCGAGAACGCCGAAAAAGGGAATTGGCCACATTGGGGTTACATATCAGTAGGCTCAATATGTCCACCGTCTGTGAAAAGAGTGAACTGGAGTGGCCGCTGCACTGGATCAGGATGAATCCGCTCAGGGTCTTCAAGACCCTTTTCATGAAGCTACAACCCAATATCCTCAAAGGGGAATAGGACATGTCCCAACAACTCCGTCAAAAATATCTCAGCCACATTCCCAATGTGGACCGTATTCTCGCCAAACCTGAGATGGTTCAACTGGAAAACCGTGTCCCGAAGGGGATCATCCTGGAAGCCGTTCGAAGGGGACTCGATCATCTGCGTCAAAGGATTATAACCGCACGGAATCCACGGGATCTGGATGAGTCCATCTTCTCCTTCGAGAACCTACTGCCTCATTTCATGGAGGAGATCGAAAATCAGGTAAACCCCAAATTGAAGAGGGTAATCAATGCGACGGGAGTGGTAATCCATACCAATTTGGGCCGCTCATTACTCCATGAAGGTGCCATCGAGCATATCGCCCAGGTATCAAGGCACTATTCCAACTTGGAGTTCGACCTGAACCAGGGAAAGAGGGGATCCCGGTATTCCCACGTTGAGGAGATCCTCTGTCGATTAACCGGGGCTGAAGCCGCCTTAGTCGTCAACAACAATGCCGCGGCCGTCTTGCTGGTCCTCAATACCCTGGCCGATGGAAAGGAGGTTATCGTCTCCAGGGGGCAATTGGTCGAGATCGGAGGAGCCTTTCGCATCCCCGACGTTATGAAGCGAAGTGGCGCCATCTTGAGGGAGGTTGGGACCACCAACCGAACCCATCTCAGCGACTACGAGAACGCAATTGGCGAACATACGGCTTTAATCCTGAAGGTCCATACGAGCAATTTCAGGATCGTCGGTTTCACTGCTGACGTTGAATTGAGGGAATTGGCCGAGTTGGCCCATTCTCAGCGCCTGCCGGTCATGGAGGACCTGGGAAGCGGATGTCTCATCGACCTCAGCAAATACGGCCTCGATTGGGAACCCACGGTTCAGGAGGCCATCAAGGAGGGCGTGGATATCGTCACCTTTAGTGGGGACAAGTTGATGGGAGGTGCACAGGCCGGAATCATCCTCGGGAGGCGAGAGTATATCCAGAGTATAAAGGTGAACCCTCTTAACCGGGCCCTGAGAATTGATAAGTTGACCCTCGCGGGATTGGAATCGACGCTGCTCATATATCTCGATGAAGCCAAGGCCGCCCGAGAAATTCCTACCCTCAGGATGCTCACCTATTCTCATGACGAACTCCGAAAAAGGGCCCAGGGACTCTCTCGGAAGATACGGGCAAACATACCCGAGGGAGTGAGGGTTGGGGTGAGGGACGATGTATCTCAAGTGGGAGGTGGGGCCTATCCCATCCAGCTACTCCCCACCTATGTCGTCACCCTCAAACCTGACCATGGGTCGGTCCATCAACTGGAGGAGAGGTTACGGGAAGGCAAACCGCCTATTATCGCCAGGGTCAGCAAGGAAGAGGTCCTCTTGGATGTTAGGACCATCGGGAATGAGGAAGGGAACCTCATCGTTGATGGAATCGAAAAGAGTATAAAATTGGGCCAATGATGATGATTTCGTAAGAAGTCGGAATCAGACGGCAAAGAAAAAAGATCCAGATGCAAAGCGCGCAAATCCTGAGGAATGAAACGTACATAGAAGTACGCTGCAATGATTTACCCTGTTAAATATTTTCTTTGTTTGATGTTACTGTTTTCAAGCAGCTTCTATATCCCATATCTCTTGATATGGCTGCCTTCAATTTAACAGGGCAGGGGATAAAGCGGAACGCAGCCCTTCGGCTTTGCTCAGGGCCGTGAGCATGTCGAACGGCAGATGGACTTTTTACGAAGCCGTCTCTATTGACTTTTTGAAAATACTTATACTATAGTTTAAATTTTATAATTTCCCTATCACTTCCATGCATTCAACGAGGGCCTGATTATCAGGGGGCTTGAATGGACGAGGAAAAGCGCCTCTATTTTAAAAGGCTTTTAGCAGAGAGATTGAACGCCTTATTGCAGGGAGCAGAAAAAACCGTCAGCGGCATGTCCGATGATTACAAGGAGGAGCTTCTCGATCCAACTGACAGGGCATCCCTTGAATCGAATCGTAATTTCACCCTCAGAATACGGGACCGAGAGAGAAGGCTCATTGTAAAGTTAAACGAAGCCCTGGAAAGGATCGAAGACGGGACCTTCGGCATCTGTGAGATATGTGGCAAGCAGATTTCGGAGAAGAGGCTTATGGCAAGGCCCGTAACTACCTTGTGTATCGAGTGTAAAACGGAACAGGAAAGAGCGGAGAAGATAAGGGGCGAATAAATTCTCTCTCATATTGACCACAAAATTGATGCCTGAATTAAGAAAGGTGGCTGGATTCGAGTGGGGAACGGGATTCTACATCAACCCAACCCCTCCGGAAGAAGCGGCGAAGTACCTCCGGGAAGCACGGCTCCAAGGGAACCGGGGTTGAGGTAGATGAACTCCTTTACAGATAGGGAATGCGAAATCCTCGGAAAGATCATTCGAATTTCCAATTCCACCCGCGAAATCGATGACCGACTAACGCAAATCGTTGAGATTCTCGCCGAGGCTTTTTCAACGGATTTCTGTGCCCTCTATGCCTTTCATGAAGATAAGAACTCCTTCACCTTAAAGTCTTCAAGTAGCCGCGATGATAGAGAGGCGGATTCCCAAGGCAGTTTCCAATGGGAAAGATTGATGGGAAAGGTCGTCCAGTCTCGCCAACCCTCATTTCTTGAGGGAGATGATCGAACGGGTAGCAACGTGAAGGGGATGATGTCGGAGGTAACCAATCCCTCTGGCCTGGCCCTCATACCCATCGCCGATGATGGCTTTTCTTATGGAGTCCTTCTCCTCTACTACGTTCAGTCGAGGAGATTTGGAGATGACGAAAGGGAATGTCTCCTGACCGTCGGCAGGGGAATATCCGGGACGTTCCGAAATGCCCAGCTCTTCTCCGAGGCCAAGAAGAAAATCTCCAAATTGACCAGCCTCTATGAATCCAGCAGGATCGTCACATCGACCATCGAGTGGAAAGATCTTCTTGAGCTGGCCGTAAGGACGAGCACCAGGGTTTTGGGGGCCAGTGGAGGAACATTGAGGCTGAAAGAGGGGAAAACCCAGAAACTTCGAATTCAGTCCCAATTGGGAACATACCCTCAATCCCTCCTTTCCTTGGACGATGAAATCGCCAAGGGCGTTCTTTCCACGGGACAACCCACCCTCATTGGAGATATTAATCAGAAAAGAGAAGGACCGCCCTTTCTTTCCTTACTGTGTGTTCCCCTCATATCTCGTGGAAGGACCTTTGGAACGCTTACGGTATATGGTAAGAGGGAAGGATCATTACCGCAAAATAATGCCTTTGGCCGGGAAGACGAGCAGTTGCTTTCCATCATAGCCAACCAAATGGGCAACGCCATAGAGAATGCCTCTGCACGCCTCGATGCCACGAGGATCGCGGAGGATAAGGATCGCCAAGCTAACCAACTCTCCCTTTTGTATGAAATCAACAATGCTCTCCTGTCTACCATGAAGTTCGAGCAGATCCTTCACATCATCCTCACTGCCATCACCATTGGGGATGGAATGGGGTTCAATAGGGCCATGCTCTTTCTGACCGAAGAACGAAAAAATTGCCTCACCGGAATGATGGGGATTGGACCGGACAATGCCAAGCAAGCGGGGGAATATCTGGAACAACCCGGAGGGGAAACGGGACAAACTTGCCGAAAACCTCTCCTCCCTCTGCAATAGTTACTCTCCTCAAGGGACACACCTGGATGAGAGAGTAAGAAGGGTAAATGTTCCCCTGGATAAGGAAGAATGTATCCTTGTCCGGACCGTAAGGGAACAGAGGCCGTTCAATATCGATTATGAGCGACATGGCATAACATGCCATGAGGATTGTGAATTAAACAAGGAGGTCAATTGTGTTTTAGGGCCGAAATCGGAAGGGGATATCAAGCCCTATCGTTTCGCCACCGTCCCTCTCTGGGGTAGGGAAAGCACTATCGGGGTTATCGTCGTGGATAACCTCTATAACGGGCGTCCCATTACGGATGACGACATACAACTGTTGACTATGTTTACGAGGCAGGCGGGCCTTGCCATCGAGAATTGTATCCTTTACAAATATCTTGAGGATGCCCATTTGGAATTGAAAAAGGCCCAAGAAACCCTTCTTCAGAGGGAGAAATTGGCAGCCTTGGGCGAAATGGCCGCCAACGTGGCCCATGAGATTAGGAACCCCCTGGTCTCCATTGGCGCGTTCACCAGAAGGTTATATCAGAAATTCGACAATGGCCTTTATGAAAAGATGTATGGGGAGGCTATAATCAAACAGGTGGATCGCCTGGAGGGTATTCTCAACGATGTCCTCAGTTTTTCCAAGGCCTCTAAAGTGGTCTTCGAAAAATTCGACCTGAATCGAATCATAGCGGAGACCTTGGCGGGAATGGAGGACGAACTGAAGTCCCGGGGGATCGAGGTTGAAAAATCCCTCGACGGGGATCTACCGGAGATCCTTTGTGACTATCAGGAGATCAAGCAGGTATTCATCAACCTTTTTACCAACGCGATGGATGCCATGGGAGATGAAGGGAGGTTGACGGTAAAGACCTCCCCCCTCTCTCAAGAGGACCGTGATTACATCGGTATTGAGATAAGGGATACGGGAGGGGGAATTCCCTCCGAGGTACTCCATAATATTTTCAACCCCTTCTTCACCACCAAGGGGTGGGGAACGGGCTTAGGATTGGCCATTTGCCATCGGATTGTAGACGGACACCGCGGGGTCATCGAGGTCAATAATGACCCGGGCCGAGGTGTAACCTTCACGGTCAAATTGCCCGTTGAAGGAGGGGTGGAATGGCTAACCCCAAGTACGGCACCAAATCGTACTTCATCCCATGCTAAGGGCAACGGGAATGAGGTGAGCGATGATGAAGAAGATACTGGTGGTCGACGATGAGGAAAACATCCGGCTCTTGTATCAAGAGGAATTAGAGGAGGATGGATATACCGTTGACGTAGCCGCCCATGGCCAAGAGGCCTTGGAAAAGCTGAACACCTTTCAGCCCGATCTCGTCACCCTGGATATTAGGATGCCTGGAATGGATGGAGTCGAAACATTGCGGAAGATCAGGGAGGTCCAACGGGATCTACCCGTCATATTGTGCTCTGCATATGGTGAATATAAACAGGATCTCACAACGTGGGCATCCGATGCCTATGTGATCAAGACATCGGATCTGACGGAGCTAAAGGGTACCATAAAAACATTATTGTCAAAGAACTGACTTTCAGGTTCGAGAATGTGGGGATGGAATCCGGAATTTATCGGGAAAAAAGAAGCCGTAAAAGAGTGGGGATGTAGCTCAGCGGGAGAGCACCGCGTTCGCAACGCGGGGGTCGGGGGTTCAAATCCCCTCATCTCCACCATAAAACTCTAAACCGGGGGAAATAGCGGCCATGTTGAAAGACAAGAAGATCGGTGTTATCGGGACAGGCAATATGGGGGAGGCCCTCATAAGCGGGCTCATTTATGCCAAATCGTCCGTTTCCAAAAACATCATCTGTTCTGACGTTCGGAAGGAGAAGCTCAAATCGGTCAAAGATGCCTATGGGGTTGTCACGACGACGAGTAATATCGATGTGGTCAAGACATCGGAAATCGTGATCTATGCCATCAAACCCCAGATCATGGCATCCATACTGAAGGAAACGGCTTCCCACCTGGATATGTCTAAAGTCATCATATCCATTGCCGCCGGCGTACCCCTTGCCGCCATCGAATCGTGCCTCAATAAAGACCTCCGCCTCATTCGGGTCATGCCCAATATCGCTGCATCGGTTAAGGAGGGGGCGGCGGCAATTGCGGCCGGAAAGCATGCCACCAAGAATGACCTTAAGCTTACCAAGGCCATTTTCGATTCCGTGGGCAAAAGCATCATCATCGAGGAGGATCTCATGGATGCTATCACGGGGTTGAGCGGGAACGGTCCCGCCTACATCTTCTTGATCGTGGATGCCCTGGCCGACGCGGGGGTAAAGATGGGACTTTCAAGGGAAGATGCCCTCTTGCTTTCGTCCCAAACGGTTTTGGGCGCTGCAAAATTATTGTTGGACACGGCTGAACATCCAGGGAAATTAAAGGATAAGGTTACCTCGCCCGGCGGAACGGCCATCGCCTCCCTTCACACGATAGAGGAGGGCGGACTCCGAACGACCCTCATCAACGCCGTTGAGGTCGGCACAAATCGATCCAAGGAATTGGGGAAAATGATGATCAAGAACTTCTCGAATCATTAGCCGAATCTCCTCATTACCTCCCCAGCGATTTCCTTGCGAATTGTTCCTATTGCCCAAGAACTTGCAAGAGGTTGTGGCTCAGTGTGGCTACGAAGACGAGAAACTTCGAGGCCTTTCAAGGGCTTGAATCGCTGACATTCAATAACTGCACACCGCCAATACTTCAGGCCCGTATTGTTTGGGCCTCTTCGTCCAATGACAAAAGGAGATTATTCCAAATCGAACGATCATCCCTGTTCACTCCCATGAAATGAATTCCAATCCTGAGATGGTCCTCCCCTTCCGTCTTGAACCACATAATCTCTCCGATTGTCGAGAAGTTCATCCCCCCCACTATGAGTTCAACGGCGACATCTACCCCGATTTTGTTCATCGCGGATTCGACAAGGAAAATGATATCGATGTAATCCGACAACCCCAGCTCGACACACATCCCCTCCAATGAGATATTTACCGTCTCGCCATTGACGAAGGTGGTTATAATCCCGGTTCTACCTCGCACATAGAGCTTGAGCATAACGGGAAAAGTAGCTTCGAATCAGAACGGATTGTCTCTTTTCTGGACCCTCATACGTCTCTGTTTCTCCCATCTCACACCCTTTTTTTCAGGTCCAAACAAGATGATTTCGTAAAAAGCCGGAATCAGACGGCAAAGAAAAAAGATCCAGATGCAAGGCGCGCAAATCCTGAGGAATGAGGCGTACATAGAAATACGCTGCAGTGATGAAGGATGAAGCGCAACGCAGCCCTTCGGCTTTGCTCAGGGCCGTGAGCATGTCGAACGGCAGATGGACTTTTTACGAAGCCGTCAAACAATAATACAGCAATTTCGGAGCCAATGAATTCGTATCTATGGAGTTATCCCTGGTATGACTAAGTCCTTCGGTTCATAAGTTCGGTTACAAACATATTTAGACTTCGGCGTGAGCGACTCGACATGAGCCTTCGACCCGAGCTCAGGCCGAGGGGCTCGTCGACATGTCTCATGGCCGAGGGCGGGCCGAATGGAGTGAGCATTTGCTCAGATCCTGCTCCAGAAAATACGTCCTTGTATTTGAGAATAGAAACACTAACCCAAACCCACAATATATAGCCCTATTTGCGAGTGGGGATACTACTGAGGAAAATGAATTGGGGGGAATAATAGGAATCGCAGTGCTGGGAAGGATGGGCTCAAGTTGAGAGGAAATTCCCCCCTCTCAATTAACCCTTTTGAGCGACTCCCTCTTACAGGACTCCAACTCCGAAATAACTTGGTCCGTTAAGCCGAGCAAGGAGGATTTGGGGAGGAGATCTCCCGCGATGCAGTAGGCCTGAATCGCCCGCATGAATCTCATAAATGACCCCTCCTGTCCCTTGATGCAAATGGCCTCCAAGGGGCATATGCCACAATTATCCTGATTTTCCAAGCAGAGTGGAACCTTGAGTGCAGCGGCCTCAAGGACTTCGTCGAAGTGTGATGTGGTAAAGGCAGTCTTTATGAATTCTCGAATTCTCACCCATTTTTCCAGGGTGAGGTCGAAGGCATTTTCGCCTCCCTCATAACGAGTTACCATCTCTTGATACGTCAACAAGTTTCCCATGCCAGCTTTCCCCTTGACCTTTTACCTATAAAGATACTCCGATTTCCGTCTTCGCCTCAAGGGGGAAGGAGAGAAGGGACCTGAAGCGGGGAAAGGCAAGGGGTCAGAGTTCAATCGCCCTCAACCATTGGTCATTCGAACGAAGTTGGCCAAAAGTGAGAGGCCATTCCTATCGCTCTTTTCCGGGTGAAACTGCACGCCCAATATATGGCCCCGCCGGACCACCGAGGCGAACTGGACCCCATATTCCGTTATTCCCACCACAACCCGGGGGTCATCGGGTTCTCCGTAATAGGAGTGGGCGAAATAGAAAGATGAACCGTCGGCAATATTTCGCAAGAATAGATCCTCGCCACTACCCCGGCTGAGAATCACCTGATTCCATCCCATGTGGGGAACCTTCACCTTATCTGGGAACCGTTTGACGCGGCCATGGATGAGATCAAGGCCCCGGTGTAATCCCCCCTCTTCTCCCTCCGTAAACAGGAGATGCATCCCCAAACAGATCCCCAACAGGGGTTGACTCATCTTCCCCCATTCGGATAAAAAGGGGAGAAAACCCCGTCTTTCGAGATTTTGGATTCCCTGGGCGAATGCGCCCACACCGGGTAAAACAATTCCTTCTGCCTCCTTGGCAACTCCGGGGTTTGGGGTAACAATTACATCCCCACCCACCCTGATAAGGGCTTTGCTTACGCTCTTGAGATTTCCCATGGAATAGTCGATCACGGCGATCATATGATAACCAATCTAGACTTTCCTGTTCTCCAACAGATTACACTCAGGGACAACGGTCTTCTCCATAAACTCAGGAAACTGGTTTATTTAATAGGGTTGGAGGACCTTCGAGCATCGAAAGTTTAGATAGTCCTCGGTTTCCCTTACTATGGAAGAAACCATAGAAATTTTCTTGGATCATTTGAAATCCAATCCGAGTTTTAGGATTTTCTACTATAGGCGAAAATGGCTGGAAAAGCAAACGCGGAGAGGTATGGGAGGTAACCTGGGTACTTCAAAGCTCAATAGGTTGATCCTCAATGGGCCTCATTCCAATTTCTCCCGTGGGCGATGGAGACCCTCAAGGGAACGGAAGATTTCATCGCCCCCTCCATCCCTTCTCGGATGATCCGACTCGCCTTCTCCAACTCGCCCTCCGGGCATTCGAAGACCAATTCGTCGTGCACTTGCATGATCATCTTGGTGGATAGGTTAAGGTCTTTGAGCCGTTTGTGGATGTGGATCATGGCGACCTTTATCAAATCGGCCGCTGTCCCTTGAATCGGGGTGTTAATAGCCGTTCGCTCGGCGGCGTTTCTCGCCATCTGATTCGAACTATTGATCTCGGGAAGATAGCGCCTCCGCCCAAAAAGGGTGGTCACATACCCTGTTTCCCTCGCCGCCCCGAGGGAGAAGTCGATGTATTCTTTCACCCCTTGATATCGTTGAAAGTAACCCTCGATATATGCTGAGGCTACCTTGAGTTCAACATCCAGCTCCTTTCCCAGGCCGAAGGCGCTCATACCATAGATGATCCCGAAGTTGATGACCTTAGCCTGTCTTCTCATCTCCGGGGTAACGTTCTCAAGGGGGATTCCAAGGATATTCGATGCCGTATGTGTATGGATGTCCTCATCCCTATGAAATGCTTCACAAAGCGTGTTATCCCTTGTGAGATGGGCCAAAATCCTCAGCTCGATTTGTGAATAATCCGCCGAGATCATCAACCAGCTCTCTTCCGGGATAAAGGCTTGGCGGATCCTCCTCCCCTCCTCGGATCGAATAGGGATGTTCTGCAGATTCGGATCGCTTGAACTCAGCCTTCCCGTAGCAGTAACCGTCTGATTATAGGAGGTATGTACCCTTCCGGTCCGGGGATTGATCAACTTGGGGAGGGCGTCGATGTATGTGGATTTCAGTTTGGAAAGACTTCGGTAGGCCAGCACCTCCAGGGGGAGATCGTGCTGTTGAGCCAACTTAGTCAGAACCTCTGTATCCGTTGACGTTCCCGTCTTGGTCCGCTTAACCTTGGGGAGCTTCAATTTTTCGAAGAGAATCTTGCTCAACTGCTGGGAGGAGTTGATGTTGAACTGCTCCTCGGCCAAAAGGTAAATCCGATCCACTATGGAGGCCAGCTGACCCTCGAACTCCCTGGACATCCCATCCAGCAGCGATCGGTCGATTTTAACCCCGTTCATCTCCATGGAGGCCAAAACCTCGATTAGGGGAATCTCCACCTCGTTAAAAAGGTCATTCAGCCCCTCATCGGCCAACTTGGGAAGGAGGATGTGGCTCACCAGGAAGGTGACGTCAGAATCCTCGCACGAATAATTCTTGGCCGTGTTCAGATCCACTTGATCGAAGGTCAATGCCCCTTTGCCCGATCCCACCACATTCTTATAGCTGATCATCCGATGATCTAGATATTCCCGGGCTATTTCCTCCAGGTTGTGATTATGCTTTGTAGGATTCAGGAGATAGGACGCCACCATGGTGTCGCCCTCTATCCCCCTCAACTCGATGTCGCTTCGTTTGAGTAGCACATATTCGTATTTAATATTTTGACCGTGTTTCTTGACCTTCTCATCCTGAAAGAGGGGCTTCAACTCGCTGAGGACGGACTCCTTATCCAATTGCTTCGGAACCCCACGGTATCGATGTCCCAGGGGGATATAATACGCCTCATGGGGATTAAAGGAGAAGGAGAGGCCCACGAGCTCAGCCAGCATGGGGTCTCTGGAGGTGGTCTCGAAATCAAAGGCAAACCCTTGGCACCCTTTTAATCCCCCGATCAGATTCGATAATTGATCTTGGTCGGTGACTATATGGTAGCCCTCCATGGATAGTGTTTTGCTCGTCATCTCCTTGAGAAATTTGCTGAATTCCAGCTCTCGGAAGATCTCCTTGAGCACCTCCACATCGGGCTCGGATAAGGTAAAATCCTCTAAGTTATACTCAAGGGGAACATCCGTAGCGATGGTAGCCAGGCACTTACTCAGCGTGGCCTGTTCCTCATACCGGGTAAGGGCTTCAATCAGCTTCTTTCTGGGTAATTTCTCCCGATTGGCGAGGAGATTTTCGAGGGTATCATACTGCTTGATCAAGGCAACGGCCGTTTTCTCCCCTATCCCTGGCACCCCAGGGATGTTGTCTATCGAATCCCCTGCCAGACCCATGACATCCGCCATCTGCTCCGGTTTGACACCATATCGTTCAACCACCTCCCTGACGCCGAAGGAACGGTCCCTC
>JAUWDQ010000153.1 GCA_030608745.1 Pseudomonadota bacterium
GGTTTATTGGACGAAGTAGGACTGGGAGGGGCTCGGCTAGAGATGTACAACATGAGTGCGGCCCAGGGTCAGCGTTTTGCCGAGGTGGCACGGGAGATGACGGAGAAGATCAGAGCTTTGGGGCCTTCGCCGGTCAAAAAGAAGGTTAAAGGATAGAGGACCGCTTCGCTTGGGGTTGAAGCTTAGAGGTTGGAGGCGAATTCCTCAAGCCTCAAGTGAAACGCGCCTCTATTCTGGAACGCGAACGGAGTGAGCCATGATTGTTGGGAATCGAAAATCGTTTGAAGAGATTTTGGAAATGATCAAACCTTACAAAAAGATCCTCCTTCTGGGTTGTAATGAATGCGTGACGGTGTGTTCCGTGGGAGGGGAGAGGGAGGTAGGGGTGTTGGCTTCGGAGTTGAGGCTCTGGAGTGCCAAGGAGGGTCAGGAGCTTGAAATTCGAGAGCATACCATTGAGCGTCAATGTGACCATGAATACATCGATCAAATACGGCCTTTTGTAGGTGACTATGATGTGATTTTATCGATGGCCTGTGGGGCCGGGGTTCAATATGTGGCGGAGAAATATCCGACAAAACCCGTTTTCCCCACCATCAACACAACCTTCTTGGGAGTTACGTTGGAGCAAGGGGTGTGGAGCGAGCGGTGTCAGGGGTGTGGGACGTGCATCCTCGATAAAACTGGAGGGATTTGTCCGATTGCCCGTTGTGCGAAGAGTTTGCTCAATGGTCCCTGTGGGGGGTCCTCAAATGGGAAGTGTGAGGTGGACAAAGAGACGGATTGCGGTTGGCAGTTGATCGTTGATCGGCTCAAGGAGTTAGGGCGGTTGGATTTGTATGAGGAGATCATTCCGATCAAGGACTGGACCACATCGAGGGACGGGGGACCCCGCAAGCGGGTGAGGGAGGATACAAGGCTCTGAGAGTGGAAAGTGGGAAGTAGTAGAAGAAACGTCCTTCCATATTCTACTCTCTACATTCGGAGTGGGAGATGAAGACGAAATCGAACATTGAGCGGATCTTGGAGTCGGGGGGATTTGTGGTGACCTCGGAGTGTGGGCCACCGAGGGGGGCGGACCCTGAGGTGATCCGCAGCAAGGGGGCTCTTCTCAAGGGAGTGGTCGATGCGGTTAATGTGACGGACAATCAGACCTCGGTCGTGAGGATGTCCTCCTTCGCTTCGTGTATTCTCCTCAAAGAGATGGGGTTTGACCCAATTTTGCAGATGGTCTGCCGAGACCGGAACCGGATTGCCATTCAGAGCGACATTCTAGGGGCGGCGGCTTTGGGAATCAATAACATGCTTTGTCTTTCAGGGGACCATCAGAAATTTGGGGATCATCCGAAGGCGAAAAATGTGTTTGACATGGATTCGATCCAGTTGATCAATACGGTCAAGACGATGCGGGATGAGGGGAGATTTGTGGAAGGTGAGGAGGTGAAGGGGAAGCCGATGCTCTTTATTGGGGCGGCAGAGAATCCCTTTGCGGATCCCTTTGAGATAAGAGCCGCGAGGTTGGCGAAGAAGGTGAAGGCAGGGGTGGAGTTCATCCAGACCCAGTGTATATACAACGTTGAGAAATTTGAGCGGTGGATGGAGATGGTAAGGGTTCGGGGATTGCATGAAGAATGCGCCATTCTAGCGGGAGTGACGCCGTTTAAGTCGGCGGGGATGGCGCGGTATATGAAGAATCAGGTGCCAGGGATGGATGTGCCAGATGAGATGATTGAGGGATTAAAGGGGATCCCGAAGGAGAAACAGCCGGAGGAGGGGATCAAGATCTGTGTGGAGACGATACAGAGGTTGAGGGAGATCCCAGGGGTTCGGGGGATCCATATCATGGCGATTGAGTGGGAGGAGAAGGTGGCGGAGATCGCGAAGGCCGCAGGCCTTCTGCCGAGGCCACAACTCACATAGCATAGAGCAGAGCACATCGCGATTTCTGTGTTCCGGTTTTTTTGATAGACACCACTATGCCTCAAAGTTGAGGAGTCTCCCTGCTAGCAGTGGTAGTGAGGATATGAAGGTAGTATTCACCGGGAGTTTAAGGAACACGAGTTAGAGGCTATGCAGGTCTATTCTGCCTCCTTTTTTATTAAACCGGGATGAAGAATTCAAGAATAGGTACTACCTCCTAGTCCTCCATCCTATCGATTTGCGGTTCTATACATCAGGACCCGTGTATCGGACATTTCTACAGCGATTCAGATGTTCGTCATCCACCACTGAACACCGTTGCCCATGAGCGTAATGTGCTGGAGAAGCGGGGTATTCATCGAGGGTGGGCAGGCTTCGTCGGGAGACTTTCGAATGTGAGTGGAATTTTCCCTCCGAGAAGGAAACACTTCCTATTTAACAAGGTAATCCCTTCCCTTCTGGTATTTCCAAACGGCGATATTATGCTCCTCGAGGGTAGATGAGAAGTGGTTAGACCCGTCATTCTTGGAGACGAAATAGAGGTATTCTGTCTTGGTGGGATAGAGGGCAGCCTCAATGGCCTCCTTGCCCGGATTGCATATGGATCCTGGTGGCAACCCTCGGATGAGATACGTATTATATGGCGTATAGCGCTCCAAATCCCTCTTGGTCAAGTTACCATTGAAGTTCTTGATGCCGTAAATGACGGTGGGACAGCTGTAAAGCATCATATTTCGTTTCAATCGATTATGATAAACCCCGGAGACGAGAAGCCTCTCCGATGGGATAGCTGATTCCTTCTCGATCATGGAGGCGAGAGTAAGTATCTCGTGGTCGGAAAACCCCAACTCCTTGGCCCTTTCCGAGTATTGCGAAGTATAGACCTGTCGGAATCGCCTCACCATGGCTTCGATGACGTCTTCTGGTTTCAAATGCTTTGAAAGGAGATAGCTATCGGGGAAGAGGTATCCCTCCAAACTATCAGCCTCGATTCCCAACGAGGAGACGTATTTGGGCGAAAAACACTTCTCCAAGAAGGCCTCTCTATTCGTAATTCCCTTGCTCTCGAGGATTTTGGCAATCTGCACCGCGGTATGTCCTTCCGGGATGGAAGCCTTATACTGTTTGACCTTGCCCCTTGTGAGGGTATCCAGGACTTGCAAGGGAGTCATATCGGAACTGAGTTCATACTCCCCTGCCTTTATCCTGGGGGAGACCCCCGATAATTTCCCCCATAGGATAAAAGCCCTAATGCCCCTGATGATCCCTTCATCCCCCAAGAGGTGAGCGACTTCCTTGAAGGTTATTCCCCTTCGAATGGCGATGGTCTTCTTGAGTCCTCTCACATGAGAGGGCGTGCGGAGGTATATGGCGGTATAGGAGGAGAGGATTACGGCCAATGAGAGGACGAGGAGAAACGTAATCCCAAGGATTCTTCTCATAGATTCCCTTTTCGGGCTAGGCTATCCAAATAGGATTGTAAAATGAGGATGGCAGCCGTCATATCGACCTTTCGCTTCCTCTTTTTTCGTGAGAGATCCGCCCTTATGAGCATCTTGGTCGCTTCAACGGTGGAAAGCCTCTCATCCCAGGTGATAATAGGGACCCCGAGAATCTCCCTCAACTCCTGAGCGAATCCTAAGGTCATCTCAGCCTGGGGGCCCAAGGAACCATTCATATTCCTGGGGAGACCCACGACGATTTTCTCAACCCCGTATTCCCGGGCGATCTCGCGTATTTCCCCCAAGTCGCTTTGCCCATTGCTACGATGTAAGGTCATTATCCCCTGGGCCGTCCAACCCAGTTCATCGCTTATGGCAATGCCGATCCTCTTAGTTCCTATGTCAATCCCTAATATACGCATCCTTAATTATCTATGTCCTCTGCACATTACTTGTCAAGCTCAAATTCGGTACTCTCTGAAATGTTTACCGCCTTAACCCGCAGGACTGCAGCACCGCAACACCGACGCTTGGTGCGTCTACTTGCTCCCTCTTGTTTCTTCAATTCCCAGGAGTACTGCAGCATTTTTGCCCAGGATCTTCGCCTTGGTGGATTTACTGAGGGAGAGATCCAGGATGGCCGCAACATTCTTCTTGATATCGATAATCCCCGGCCAATCCGAACCAAAGATAATCTTATCGGCATTCCTCTCCAAATCTGGGAAGTACTTGAGGAGGTTCTGGGGAGGAAGACCGGTTATATCCATATACACATTCTCATGCAAACCGGCCAAAAAGAAGGCCCTGTCGTACCAGAAACCCCTGCCAGCATGGGATTGGATGATCTTCAATCTGGGGAAGAAGACGGCTATCTCATCCAGGAAAAGGGGGTCCCCATACTTCATGAGGGAGCCAGGGAATACCGATGATCCCGTATGGACCATAACCGGAATACTGAGCTCCTGTGCTCTCTCGTAAATGGGGAAGAGCCTATTGTCGTTGGGGTAGAAGTGCTGGTAAGTTGGATATAGCTTGAGGCCCTTGACCCCCAATTTTGTAACACATCTCTCCAATTCCCCCACCTGGTTGAAGGTGACGTAAGGGTTGATGTTGGCGAAGGGAATAAGCCTTTCGCTCCCTCGGCAGAACTCCGCCACTCGGTCGTTGATGCTAACACCGGTGACCATGGCATTAGTCTCCGCAAGGGCTACGACGTAATCGATCCCCTGTTCATCCATGAATTGGAGCAGGTTTTCGGGAGAGCCCAAAACGGTCCGGAGATGAGTCAACCCCTGTTCGCCATGGAGCCTCCTCATCCAGTCCAAAAACCAATCGTTGTATTCATCCGCTGTGGTGACATGGAGGTGAAAATCTATAACCAGCATGATCACTTCCCCCGATTCAAAGGCCTTTTATCAATTCCGACTCCCGGAGGCTATTGGGATGTAATTCCTCTTTCATAAGTCGAAGGAAACGGTGATGGCGGCATTGGCGATTAATATGTCTGCGGAATCATCGCCCAGGGACTTGAGCTGTACCCCCCGGGCTATCAAGCCCCCTTCTACTGCCTTTACGTGCTTTGTGCCAAAGGGAATCGCCTCCAGCACCTTTTCCTCGTCCACATTTTGGGGAAAGGGAGTTCCGAGCAGCACATCTATGATCATCTCCCCGGGATCACTGAAGTCTAATATTTCCGAGATGCCACAGAGAGAGATATTCGATATGGCATTATGTATGGCTTTTATTGCGGCATCCGTGGGATCACCCTTGTGACCATGTTGGTCTACTCCCAATCCTATCTCGACTACGTATCTCTTTTCCATGGCTTTTCCCCTTTATGAGTTGGCGGATAACCACCCGCTCAAAACTTCAATAGGTCAAGGGACTTTGTGGAGAATTATACAGCGAGGTAACCCCGAGAATAAACCCCATTTGTGAAATTATTGCATATCAATGTGTAATTTTTTTCGTCTCATCCCGCATCGTATGCCCATTTGAGGCGAATTATTGGGATTTACCCGCCTTTTACTACGTTTTATAGGCCTCCGAGTTTGGCACTAATTATGCTTATCCCCATGGCGTGGCGGGAGAAAAACTGACAAAAGGAGGGATGCTTATGGATGCATAATGAAGGCAAGGAAGTTCAAGGGAAACCGATCGATGAAGAAAAATTGGAGGAAAAGATGAAGACCAAGACGATCATCATGGTAACCTTAATCGCATTCACCTTCAGCTGCGGCATAATGGAGAAATTCGGAAAGAAAGAGGAGCCCGTCAAAGGGGAAACACAACAAGAACAAGTTGTCAAACCAGAACCGGTCAAGGAGGAAGCCGTTGCCGAATCCACCCATCAAGAGGTAGAACAAACTCCTGAGCTCATTTCCCCCTCGGGTAAGATATTCTCCGTCACGGGCTCAGTGGTGAACATCAGAAGTGGGCCCGGCATGAAAAACAAGGTTCTTGCCAAGGTAAAAAGGAGTGATGAGGTGGAAGTCCTGGGCGAAATTGGCTCTTGGTACAACGTGAAGCTTTCAAATGGGGTGGAAGGCTGGATCTACAAGAAGTTGGTGAGGTAACTCGTATCGAACCCAATTATGGTTTTGCGTCCTTGGTAGGGAATTTCATTCGGCTAATCTTGATGTCATTGTAAAAAGTCGAAATAAGACGGCAAAGAAAAAAGATCCAGATGCAAGGCGCGCAAATCCTGAGGAATGAGGCGTACATAGAAGTACGGTGCAGTGATTTACCCTGTTAAATATTTTCTTTGTTTGATGTTACTGTTTTCAACCAGCTCCTATATCCCATATCTCTTGATATGGCTGCCTTCAATTTAACAGGGCAGGCCTTACACGTTCCTCTATGTTAGCAAGTGGACAGCCATCCTGGATAAACGGATTGTGATCAAGGAAGTCGATGACAAGGGGAATGTGCTCTATAAACAGATACAACC
>JAUWDQ010000307.1 GCA_030608745.1 Pseudomonadota bacterium
CCCTATGCTGCCACGGCTTGTGTTTCTTATCCAGAGGATTTTATTCGAAAGCTCAAGAAGGCCAAGGATATGAAGGGCACGAGGTTTATTCATCTTCTCTCTCCCTGCCCGCCCGGTTGGAGGATTGCCTCTGATGAGGCGATAAAGGTGGCGAGGTTGGCCGTCGAGACAAAAGTCTTCCCCCTCTATGAGATCGAGCACGGCGAGATATATATGCTCACTTATCAACCGAGGGGAATTCCCGTTGAAGAGTATCTAGGCCAACAGGGAAGGTTCAGGCACCTCACCGATGAGGAGATGGCAACCATCCAGGAAAACGTGGATCGCGATTGGAATCGCCTCATGGAGCAATGTGAGGGTGCGACAATATTATTTTCATGATCGGTGCGGCCTTTATCAACGAGGGGGATGAGGTGATCATGGCTGAGCCCACCTTTGCCGTTTATGAGGGCGTCACCCGGATCATGGGGGGAAGGCCTTCTTATACGGGGAGTTCGAACGACTGAACATCGATTACGTTCCCACTCAGGCCAATTTCATCTTCGTCGATTTCAAAAGGGATTCTCAGAAGGTCTACACTGCGTTGCTGAAGGAGGGCATGATTATCAGACCCGGTAGCATATGGGATTATCCTACATCTGCCAGAATTACCATTGGAACAATGGACGAAAACCGGGGGTTCATCGAGAAGCTGGAGGGGATATTACGAAGAACGTAAGCGCGTGGATATCGCCCTTGCCGGGCTGCTACAGCACTCCTTTGGGGATCCAAGAACTCCAACATCCCCCAATTATACGGCCCAGGTTCTTCCCTTGACGCCCCGTGAATTTGATTCTCCTGATGGGGTTTTACGGCGCCCTCTCGGCAGTCCTCAGTGAAATGGGATTGCCTCGGGGACAACGGACTGTGCTTCATTTTTCCCCATTTTGAAACGTCACAACTTCAAAATATCTTGTGGATTTCCATGAGAATCCCTGAAGTTCGCCGGCCGTGAGACCTCGGTGTGAGCGACTCGACATGAGCTCGTCGACATGTCTCGGTCGAACGCCTGGAGCAAAACATTTCATCCAAACCCGCCGTTCCGAGTTAAATTTCGCGGTATAATTTAAATGAGGACGTTATAATTTCTTGACAACAGCCCTGTTTTTTCTTAATAGTGAAGGGTTTTTATTATTTATTCCCTTATGAACTCTTCATTTTCGAGGACCCCGTTAAAGATATGGTCAGACTTCTCCTTTTAATCATCGGTGTCGTCCTGGTGAACAATTTCGTTTTGACCCGGTTTTTGGGTATTTGTCCCTTCTTGGGGGTTTCGAGGAGGACCGAGACCGCGCTGGGCATGGGGATGGCCGTGATCTTCGTGATGACCGTAGCTTCCGTCGTCACCTGGATCATCCAACGGGCCGTATTGACGCCCTTTGGCATTGAATACCTTCAGACGGTTACGTTCATTTTGGTGATCGCATCCCTGGTCCAGTTGGTGGAAATAGTGATCCAAAAGACGAGCCCGGTTCTCTACCATGCCCTGGGAATCTATTTGCCCTTGATTACCACCAATTGTGCCGTTTTGGGGGTTGCCATCTTAAACATACAGAGGGACTTTACCTTTGTCGAAACTGCCATTTTCGGCTTCGGTGCCTCTGTGGGATTCACCCTGGCCTTGGTCCTTTTTTCCGGATTGCGCGAAAGGATCGCCCTGGCCGACGTACCGAGGGTTTTTCAAGGAACGGCAATCGCCTTGATCACAGCGGGTCTTCTCTCTTTGGCCTTCATGGGGTTTACCGGCCTGGTTAAGTGAGGAAAGTATGTTGATCGCCATCTTCTGTTTAAGCGGGATTGGTCTTCTGGCGAGCCTTGGATTGGGGATCGTGGCGAAGCGGTTCGCCGTCGAAGTGGACCCTAAGGTTGAGGCGGTGGAGATGGTTCTTCCCGGGATGAACGATGGAGGATGTGGGTATCCGAGTTGCAGCCAGTTCGCCAGGGCGGTTGTGGAACAAGAGGCTCCCGTGACTGGATGCGTCGTCGGCGGAGAGGCCACGGTCAAGGCTGTGGCCGAGGTGATGGGTGTAGAGGCCACCTTTACCGAGAGAAAAGTTGCTGTTGTCTTGTGTAAAGGAGGGAAAGAGGAAAGCACCACCAAATTCACCTATAGAGGAGTGGAGGACTGCAAGGCCGCCGTTATCATATCGGGTGGGGATAAGGCGTGTCCTTACGGATGCCTGGGTTTAGGAACCTGTAAGAGGGTTTGTCCCTTCGATGCCGTGGTGATCTCCGAAGATGGTATTTCTACCATCGATACGGAAAGGTGCACGGGTTGTGGGATATGCGTCAAGGAGTGCCCCAAGGGGATCATCCAGTTGGTCCCCATTGGGAAAAGGGTGGGCATTCTATGCCACTCCCAGGAGAAGGGGTCTGAGGTCCGGAAAAAGTGCGAGGTGGGTTGTATCGCCTGCGAGACCTGCGTTCGGGTTTGCCCCTTCGATGCCATTTCCATGGAGGGGAACCTGGCCGTCTTGGATCACGAGCGGTGCAGGGTCTGCGGCCTCTGTGTTCCTCGTTGTCCCACC
>JAUWDQ010000189.1 GCA_030608745.1 Pseudomonadota bacterium
GACGTATAGAATCGATCCGGAAGTTTGTCGTCATCCCGGGTAAAACCCTCTGCGAGATTAAAAATTCGCATAAGGGTGATACCACGCTCTACTGCTTTCATGAGTCTCGAAGTAGTTACCTGCCATCCTGTGATCGCAGCCACCGCGTCTCGAATCTCGGCAACACTCCAGGGGACAAAACTACATAATCCCAAGTAATTCGGCATTTCCCTCCAGAGCCCCATCTCATAGGCCAAACGGGCTTTCCGTGGACTTAATTCGGAGGGGGGAATCAGCTCGGATACATTGAGACTATCCCAATCCCCGAAAATGCCAGGTAGGGAATCATCCATCACACCTGAGACATGATCTGCCCCGATCGCATGTAGGCTGTAATGAAGTCCAAGCCCTTGTTTATATCTTGGTTCGTGGTAGGGAACCTCCAACCCTTTAACGTGCATGGCAAATTTCTCTGATCCCTTTCCCATTATTTCCGCAGCCTTCTTGGTCCCTTTGGCCAACACATCACCGATCCCCTGACGGAATGCAATTCTTTCTATCATCTTGACCATTGCCTCTGCATTGCCAAAATTGAGTTCGAGCCCGTCCGTATCCTCGGGAGTTAATATTTCGTTTTCAAAACATTCCATGGCAAATGCTATCGAAGCACCTGTTGATATGGTATCGAGGCCGTAACGGTTGCACATTTCGTGGGCCTTGGAGATGGCTTTCAGGTCATCAATCAACAAGTTTGACCCAAACGAAGCCAGGGTTTCATACTCAGCACCTCCGTAAGTCGAGTCGATCTCCCACGGCCCCTCTTCGATCTTGACCTTCTTCTTGCATCTGATGGGACAATTGAAACAGGCTTCCATTCCATCACCGAATTCGCCCATCAGAGTCACCGCATCGATCTTCCCAACATTGGGAAAATGGCCCCCCGAAAAGTTCCGGATTGGCAAATTGCCAACAGCCTCAAATGTCTTCATGTTTCCTCCAGTTCCGTATTTCTCCATGGGACAGGTCTTATATTTGCCCTTCATGATGCGATTCAGTTCCACTATTTTTTCTTGATCTGAGGCTAATGGTCGTTTGTCTCCCTTAACCACGATCCCCTTAAGCCTTTTCGATCCCATCACCGCTCCCATACCGCTTCTCCCGAAGGCATCAATGCAATCGAGAATAATATTGGCATAACTCACCCCTCGCTCTCCACCGGGGCCAATTATTGCGGTCCGGTATCTTCCTTCCCCGATATCTTCTTGAATCCAATCCATGGCCTGCCTGACCTCATGACCCCAAATTTTGCCGGCATCTCTGATCTCTACAATATCATTATGAACCCGCAGATAAATGGGATTTTTGGCGATTCCTTCGATGATGATCGCGTCATAACCGGCTTTTCTCAGCTCTGAACCCCAATAACCGCCAGCTTCAGCCTCTCCGCAAGTTCCAGTTAACGGGGATTTGGCCCCTACGCTGCACCTCCCCGTCCCGATCAGCTTGTGTCCGGTCAAGAGGCCCATGCCAACTATCAGTTTGTTTTCAGGCCCTAAAGGATCTGTATGAGGAGGTAATTCTGTAAGGAGGGTGTGCATAATAATTCCCCGTCCTCCAAGGTAATGCTTATAATAGGATTCGTCAGGTTCCTCAACGGTAATCTTTCCACTTTCCAGATTGACTCTCAGTAGTTTCCCGGTGTATCCAAAATGGTCCTTCTCCATGTCAACCTCCCTTTTTCCTCAATAGTAATTTTCCTTCGATTTTTTTAACCCTCTTTCATTTCCCCTTTTGGGCTTGAAGGCACCAGCACAGCTTTAATGAGCTTCCAGTCTTCAACCGCCTGGACAGCGTCTGTGGTCTCTTCCAACGTGAATTTGTGCGATACTATATCCTTCAATGGATACCTATCTTTAATCCGACAAAGACCACATCCGCTTCATACGCGGAGAGGCTCCGTTCAATCCGCCTCTTTTTGCCTACGGTCATACCCCTCGTATATATTGAAATATAAATCTATATCATATCTCCGAAGGAAAATTTTTTCCAAGGAAAGATTTTTGGTTCCTGAGTTTCTGGGAAAGACTGTTGTCCATGAGCGTAATTTGCCGGAGAAGTGGGGTACCCGTCGAGTGGTCGAGTATTCCTTCCCGGCTTTTCGAGTTTTCCTCGAACGCTTTCGATTCCGCACGGGGCGTTGATGGGGGTTTCACGGTATCCACATTATACCGAGAACAGGAGAACTCCATCTGGGTCACGAGGATATTGGTGCAATCAAATTTTCCAGCATCTTCAGATTGGAGCGATCGGGCTTTAATATTCCCTGCTCGATCTGCTTATCCAGGGAAGCAATTGCCTCGTTTAAAGGCGTCGGGACCTTAGCCTCTTTTCCCTTCCGCACGACAAGACCGTTCAGGAGTTCCACCTCGCTCCTTCGGCCCTTCATGTGGTCCTGGAGGATGCAATTCAACGATTCTTTCCCGATGTGGGAGATGAGGGCCATGAGATTCTTCTTTAGAACCTCGTCCGTGGAGCCGAGGAAGTCCTCCGCGCTCATACCAAAGATGGGTTCTAATCGATATCCCAGGGTTGTGCCCACGTGCATACTTTCTCTACCCAGCTTGATGCAGAGTTCCAAGAGTTGAGGGTTTTGGGTAACCTCCCAGTCCAAGATCCCGAGGACTCCACAAACCGCCATGAACATGCAGTTGACCACCAACTTGGTCCATTTGGCCCCCCATATGTTCGTGGTCACTTCTGTTCTACCTGCCGCACTGAGGATCTCCGCAAGTTTCTGAAGGCGGGGGGTGACCCTGCCGTGGAGCTCACCGAGGGCAAACCATGTGTGGGAATGGTCGGTGTTGCGTTTCACCACGCCTGGTTCGAACATCTTTGCGGACAACTCAACGACGCCGCCTATATCTCGCTCGTAGCCAATGATGGGGGCGATCCACTCGTCATTGAGGCTATTCTGTAACGAGACCAGTACTCCATCCGGCTCCAGATAGGGCTTGATAAACTCCACCATCCAACGGGTATCGTACGACTTTGCCGTAAGAAAGACTATGTCAAACTGCCGCTGCAACGTGCATACCTCACAGAGATGAAGGGCCCGTACCGGTGCATGCAGTTCGTCTCCCGAGCTTGTCATGACAATCCGAAGTCCGTCGGCCTTCATGGCCTCTATGTGAGCTGGCCACTGGTCAATGAGCAGTATATTGTGCCCCGCCTTGGTGAGATCGGCCCCAACACTGCTCCCGATGGAGCCCGTACCCAAGATAGCCATATTGCCCTTCATGTTTCCTCCTCACCTTAATGATTGATCCGCCGAGCAGTTTAGGCTTTAGCCGACAAATCTATTTTACCAGATGTCTGAAGGTGCAGATATCGAACAATTCTTGGAGATCCGGCTCATTTTCCATATTCAGGATGATATCTTTCGTGTGTTCAATCTGATCATCAAGAAGGATACCCCTGCAATACCTGCGATAAATATCTACCACCTGGTCCATGGTGAGGGGATACTTGGGCCCCCCATAGGGTTGATCCATGAAACCCGTGAGGGTTTTTCCGTTTTTGAGCTTCAAGTCGAGCCGACCCTCTCCCGCGTAGTATCGTTTCGGATACTCCGGATGGTATACGATCCTGACCTTCTTTCTCGCCTCGGCTATGCGGGGGTCACGTACTGCTTTCTCCGTATTGGTCTCCAGCCCACACTCCCCGTGGATCATTTGGTAAGCTAAAATATGCTGAATACTGAAACGGCTGTCCTCAGCATTCTTTGGCTCCGGTCGGTCGAGAATAAATCGTAACTCATCAAAATGCACCACGACCTCCTCGATATCCTCATGCTTGACCTTTTTCTCTCTCATGAGATCGGATAGGTTATCGACGAAATTGTGGTTTTGAAAACAAAATCCCCACTTCTTGATCCAAGTGTAATTGGTGTAGAAGGGCAGCTTTCCCAACCCCTCGGTCATCTTGTCAAACTCAATTTCCCCGTCACCACCCCCGAGCATGTCCAAGCATTTCTCTATGGCGGGATTACTCGTTGCGCCATTTTTTGCCATAATGGAATTCAACACGGCATTTCGACAAACAGTAGCTGATTCCCAGAAATGTGCATCCGTACCCCAGGTATGGATATAACCCAGTCCCTGGACCATAGCAAGGCCGAATGATGCCTTGGTCTCTTTCTCGGTTAACTCAAATGCCCGAGCACAACACGCCGTGGCCCCATAGATTCCGATAAAAGGGAGGTTAGCGATTCCGAGAGGCTCAGTCACTACCCCTGCCCACATCGCGATCCTGTTCTGCATCTCCTGGCCGACATATAAGGCCACTATTATCTCTTGCCCGGAAAGCTTACACTTCTCCGCTGCGGTCAACAGAGCTGGCCAGGTCGTGCAGTCACTGATACCGCCGCCGGGAAACTGGTCGTCTTCCATCTCCGATGCGTGCGCAAAAAATCCGTTGAGGAGGGATGCCTGGGCTACATCCGTCCTGAAACCGCAACCATAAACCCCCGACTCCGGCCTTCCGAGGTTATCCCTCGCGTATCGTATGACCTTCTTGGAGGTAGGGGCAGCCGAGCCGAGGACCATCCCCATCACCTGTTTGAGCGTCAACTTCTTTACGTATTCGATGACGCTTTCATCCACATCATTGAACTCCGTGTGAACAACGAATTTCGCAAAGGTTTCTGCCAGGTCCATCCGCGTTCCCCCTTTCCCTATGTGCAAATTATTTGAGGCGGTGTTGAGTAAGTGAATAATATTGATGCAGAGTTGTTGTCAAGATATTTTTGGCCAGGAGCTCGAAGCGGGGCTGAAGGTTATCGGGTTGCATTATGAATAGGGGAACGATGTGGCGAGCATACTGGAGATAGTAGTGTCAGTTGGCCCGGCACTCGTAAATCGAGGGAAGCAGGAAGAGGTGGTTTAAGCCAATGGTATGGCATGGTCAAAGCGCCCTTAATGCCTTCGACGGGGGACTTGATCTCCTGTTTATTCTGCTCACAAGGCCCTCCCCGCACGAAATCCCTCACACACAGCGTCCAGAATACGTCGCGGATCAATGCAGTCGCCAACCTTCACAACCGATAACCCGGATGAGCTAAGCTCGTCGCAAAGTCCATCGTTTGGTTCGGCGCCCACAGCAAGGACTACCATTCCAACCGGGAACCTG
>JAUWDQ010000239.1 GCA_030608745.1 Pseudomonadota bacterium
TCCCCTTTCAGAAGATCCAAGGGCTGAGGGTACGGGAGGAGATCGCCCGGGCCAAGTACATTCCCGAGGATCAACTTGACCAACTTAGAGAGATCGAGGCACATATCCGCTCCGAGGCGGAGGAGGTTTTGCGGGAGGAAGGAGAATCGAATGCTTAAGGAATACCTGACGATCAGGGATATCTCAGGGCCTCTGCTGCTGGTCGAAGAAGTCGAAGGGGCAAAATATGAGGAGTTAGTAGAGGTGGAGCTGCCCGATGGAGATAAACGGATGGGAAAAGTCCTGGAGGTGAATGAAGATAAGGCCCTAATCCAACTTTTCGAGGGCACCACTGGAGTGGATGTCACCAAATGCAGGGTGAGATTTCTCGCCCGGAGTATCGAGATTGGCCTATCCATTGAGGTTTTGGGTCGGGTTTTCGATGGGCTGGGCAGGCCCATTGACGGCGGGCCAAAAATCTTGGCCGAAAAGAGCCACGACATCAACGGCAATCCCATTAACCCCTTCGCCAGGGATTATCCTAAAGAATTCATCCAGACGGGGATTTCGGCGATCGATGGCCTCAACACCTTGGTTCGAGGTCAGAAACTGCCCATCTTTTCGGGTTCCGGTCTACCCCACAATCAATTGGCGGCCCAGATCGCTCGCCAGGCCAGAGTTATCGGGACGGGGGAAAAATTTGCCGTAGTATTCGGTGCCATGGGCATTACCTACGAGGAGGCCGACTTTTTCGCCAGTGACTTCACAGAAACGGGGGCCATCGATCAATCAGTCCTCTTTCTCAACCTTGCCAATGACCCGGCCTTGGAAAGAATCGCCACCCCAAGGATGGCCTTAACCACGGCTGAATTTCTGGCCTTCGAGAAAGACATGCACGTACTGGTCATCCTTACGGATATGACCAATTATTGCGAAGCCCTCCGGGAAATCTCGGCGGCCCGAAAGGAGATCCCCGGCAGAAGGGGATATCCCGGCTATCTGTATACCGATCTTTCCACCATCTACGAAAGAGCCGGGAGGATCAAGGGGAAGAAGGGATCCATCACCCAAATACCCATCCTCTCCATGCCGGAGGACGATAAAACCCACCCCATTCCTGACCTGACGGGTTACATCACCGAGGGGCAAATCATCCTGAGCAGGCCCTTGCATCGCAAGAATGTCTCCCCTCCCATAGATGTTCTCCCCTCCCTTTCCCGGCTCAAGGATAAGGGAATCGGACGGGGGAAGACCCGGGAAGATCATTCGGATGTCTTCAATCAGCTCTTCGCGGCCTACGCGGGGGGTAAGGAAGCCCAGGAGTTATCGGTTATATTGGGGGAAGCGGCCCTCAGCGAAATTGACAAGATGTATTACGATTTCGCCGATACGTTCGAGAGGCAGTACGTATCCCAGGGTGAACATGAGAACCGATCCATTGAGGAGACGCTTGACCTCGGATGGAAACTTCTGTCGGTATTTCCAACCTCAGAGCTGAAGAGGATCAGAGGGGAATGGATCGATAAATATCTGATCCGCTTCAAGAAGGAAGAACCCGAAAAGTTGGCCAAAGTGGCTTGATAGAACTGAAAATTGAATGGTAAACTGGAAATGAGAATATCATAAGGATGGGGGTAACGTGCGACTTGAGGTTAATCCCACCCGGATGGAGCTTCTGAGGTTAAAGAAGCGTCTGGTCATGGCCAGACGCGGCCACAAGCTCCTGAAGGATAAACAGGACGAGTTGATGAGGCAGTTTATGGACCTGATCAAAGACATCAGGGAAATTCGTACGGCCGTGGAAAAGGCCTTGGAACAGGCCTTTCGACGGTTTCTCTTCGTTTCATCCGCCATGTCCAAGGCATATCTGGAGGAGGCCGTGGGTTTTCCCAGCAAGACCATCGCCCTGAATGTTTCGAGGCGAACCGTGATGAATATCGCAGTTCCCGAGATGCAGCCCACGGTGGAGGGAGAGATTAGGTGCTACGGTTTTGCCACAACATCGAGCGAGTTGGACAGCTCGCTCCATTCCCTCGATCAGGTGGTAGGGGAGATGATCGTCCTGGCTCAGAAGGAGAAATGGATGCAGCTTTTGGGTGAGGAAATCGTGCGAACCCGGCGAAGGGTGAACGCATTGGAGTACATATTGATTCCCAACTTGGAGGAGACCATAAAATACATCACCATGAAGCTGAGCGAACTGGAACGATCCAACCTCTCCAGGTTGATGAGGGTAAAGGAGATCGTGAGGGCCCATTAACATGGTGGGAAAACTCATGCTAACACAACTCAAGGTAAAACCCTTGACAAATCCCCTTCCAGTATGTTAATCAATTCACAAGTTTAATGCCTTTGTCCACGGAAGAAAAACAGCGGTTATTCAATGACTTACGGCTGTATGGAAGCCTCGGGATTGAAATGGCCGCAGCAGTCCTTATCGGTACCCTGACGGGGTACTGGGCTGATAAATGGCTGGGTACCCAGCCGTGGATCCTCATCATCGGGTTTATCCTCGGAGCAGCGGCGGGTTTTCGAAGTCTCTATAGGATCATATCAAGGGAGGATGGCGATAAGGAAAAGGAGAGATGACACCGTGGATCCTTGGGGCAGTAATCGGCGCTCTGCTTGCGCTCGCTAATTTCTTTGCCTCGATTTCTATTTCATCAATGGCCATCAGATCAACCAAAAATATCTCCATTGCTTTTGTCCTAGGGGCCTTCTTCGCCCGGCTCATTTTGCTCTCCGTGGCTTTTTATTTTTTAGCTCGAGTTGAAGTAATCGATTTACCATCGGCGCTCGTGGCCTTTACCGCATGTTTCACGGTCCTCATCTTCTGGGAGATGCGGATCTATTATGGGAAAACCCGTTTCCCCAACAAAGGGAATCTCCCGGAGATTCGGCCAAGATGAGAAAGATGGTGACCCAATGGACCTGTTGCACCACTTCGAACTGCATCCCATAGTGGAAATCCACATCCTGGGTATCGACCTCTCCATCACCAAGGCAGTTGTCATGATCTGGGTTGCCTGTCTATTGACATTTCTCTTTCTCATTTTGGGGGGGCGAAGGACAAAGCTCGTTCCATCGGGTCTCCAAAACTTGGTAGAGGCCATAATTGACTTTCTTCGCACCAACCTCGTACTCCAAACCATAGGAGAAGAAGGGCTGGCATGGTTTCCCTTCATTGCGACCCTTTTCTTGTTCATCCTCTTCTGTAACCTCCTGGGTTTGATTCCAGGGGCTTTTACTGCCACATCCAATATCAACGTAACGGCTACTTTAGCGGTAACCGTCTTCCTCTGTACTCAAGGGGCAGGGGTGGCCAAACACGGCCTTCTGGGTTATTTTAAGAAATTTGTTCCCAAGGGTGTTCCCCTTTTCGTCATTCCCATCATGGTTCCCATTGAGATCATTAGCCAGTTTGCGAAACCCTTTTCACTGGCCGTCCGTCTCTTCGCCAATATGTTTGCCGGCCATGCGGTAATCTTGGTCTTTCTCTTCATGATCATCATGTTCAAGAGTTGGGTCATCGCCGCTGTTCCCCTCATCGGAGTGGTGGTTATGAGCGCCTTCGAGATTTTCATAGGCTTTGTTCAGGCCTATATCTTCTCGATCTTGGCGGCAATGTACATCGCGGAAGCGGTACAAGAAGCCCATTAACTTCTCCAAAGGAGGAATATTTGAATGGAAGCGACAGCTTTAGCCTACTTGGCTGCAGGTTTGGGCATTGGGATGGCAGCATTTGGAACCGGCATCGGCATGGGGTTTATGGTTGGAAAGACGGTGGAGGGAAGAGCACGGCAACCCGAGGCTTCGAGAGACCTCATGACGACCATGATTATCGGTATCGCCTTCATCGAAGCCTTGGCCCTCTACGCCTTGGTCATTAGCTTCCTACTTACTTTCAAATAGTGAAAGAGGTGACGTCGCAAGAGAATCAAATCAGTGTAAGGGAGGTTACCCATGTTTCAACCTGAACCGGGCCTCATAATATGGACCTTTATCTCCTTCATCATTCTCCTCATC
>JAUWDQ010000105.1 GCA_030608745.1 Pseudomonadota bacterium
GAGGCCGACATCAAGGTGGAGATTGCGGGTCATACCGATAGCACCGGTCCAGAGGCTCATAATCAGGGGCTTTCGGAGAGGAGGGCCAAGGCGGTAGAGGAATATCTCATTTCGAAGGGAATCTCTGCGGATCGTCTGAAGCCAGTGGGTTATGGGAAGTCCCGCCCCATCGCTCCGAACGACACGAGAGATGGTCGGGTCATAAATCGGAGAGTGGAGCTCAACGTCTTGGAGAGGTAAGGAGGCCTCACCATACGGGTGAAGGAATCGTGCCGTTGGGGCGAGGGATCCTCAATATTGGGTAACTTGCCCCAACCTCTTTTCCTCACGGAGACCTTATCCGCAATTACCCGGTTTGCTGTGGTACCGGGAGCTCGTAGTGACAAGGTCATATAACTGGGTCCGCAGCGTAAGATGCATTAGCCAAGGCGTTGGAGGAGGGTTCGGTCAGGATCGACGGGCCACGGGGCGACCTGAAGGCCTCCTTCGGTTGTTTCGACCCGGCGAAGAATCGATATACGGCTTGCGATTCGATAACCGTTCCGGTGTTTGGGGAGGACGAACTAATAAGAAGTATTCGTGAACTTACAATTGCAATAGAGAGGAGGAAATAACAATGAAGGCAATGAAACTTTCCAGTGTGTGTTTATCTGCCATGCTCGTAGTGCTGGTCGCCCTGGCAATCACGCCGGCGATTGGTGAGGAAGATATCAAGCCACGGGTGCTTGTCAATAATGCACGCCTTACCATCGATAACTTTATCGCGGACCCAAACATGGCCTGGATGCGGGCCCACATGAAGGACACAAAGGGCATCTTGATCGTGCCGCGATTGATAAAGGGGGCATTTGTGTGGGGCGGCTCGGGCGGCAGGGGCGTTCTGCTGGCCCGCGACGAAAAGACGGGCAAATGGAGCGAGCCTGCCTTTTACTCCATGGGTTCTGTGAGCTGGGGTTTGCAAATTGGTGGCCAGACGTCGGAGGTGATTTTGATGGTGATGAGGCAGAGGGGGTTGGAGAGGTTATATACGTCATCCGTTAAGCTCGGGGGCGATTTCTCCGTGGCCGCAGGGCCCGTCGGTGTTGGAGTGGCCACAAAGGGTGTTACGGCAGACATCCTCTCCTACGCGCGAACCAAAGGGGCTTTTGTCGGGGTCTCCTTGGAAGGTTCTGTCGTGAAGGTGAGCGACAAATCCAACAGTGCCTACTATGGAAAACCGGTTAGGCCGGTTGATATTCTCGTGACCCAAAAGGTCAGCAACCCCAAGGCGGCTGAGCTCAAAAAAGCGTTGAAGGGGGCCGAGAGAAAGGGTGAACAGGAATTAGCTGCCACGGGACCATCTCGAATCGTTTACGCCAAAACCAGAATCAATATACGGAGCGGACCGGGGACGAACTACTCCGTCGTCCGGAAGGCGACCAAAGGGGAGAAGCTTGAATATATCTCTCTCGAGGGCGATTGGTATAAACTGAAAGGAGCAGCGGGTAAACCTCAAGAGTGGGTGCATAGGAGCGTTGTTACGTTGCCGTAGAGATCCAAACCCTAAAGAGGGAGGACTGAACCATGAAGTATTTGAGAGTGTGCGTAATAGTGATGGTGATCATTTTGGGGATAGGTTTCGCTGGCTGTCGCGGTGGGAAAGCGAAGGTAGAAGCCACAACCACAACGACCACACTGGGTCAGGAGTTAATGGATCTTCAGAAGGCGTACGAAAAGGGTATTATTACCGAAAAGGAGTATAAAGAGGTCAAGGAGAGAATCATAAAGGAGAGGACGAAGAAATAATAAAACCAAAGCGAGACGTATGTCTCATCATTGAGTCTCTTTTTCGCCTATTTCTGGCGTACTTAGAAACAGTCACAAGCGGCGCTCTCGCGACGCAGGGAAAGGGAGCTCTTGCGCAAAGGCTCGATCGATGGACTCGCTGGGTTTCTCCCGCATCCTTCGCAGGTCTTTTCGGATTCGTTTTCTTTAGATGAGGAGATCCACCTCAGCGGACGAGTGCTAAGCTTGTTGAGCCTTAAGGAATTTGGTTATTCCGGGGCAGACGTTATGCATATTCTCAACGAACATCCCCCCATCTTCCCGAATCCTAGGGTTGAACCCGAGGAAAGTTTCCGATTGTCCCGGACGTCCCGCTTTCCCACGCCAAAACCTTTGTGGGTCTCCCATCAAAGGTGCAAGGGTCAGAACGAATCTAGCGCTTCTGTGAGATTGATCTCTAACACGAAACACGCGGAGGTTCGATGATGAGGAGGAAAAAAACAATCTTCAATGTAAACTTTCGTTTATCAGTCCCGATTTGTGCGACAGTCTTTATCATGGGATGTGCGGTCGGAATGCAGTCGGTTGAAAAGGACCGGGAAATGGGCCGGGAAGCGGCCGAGATGGTGGAAACAGAGATGGGTATCGTCGACGATGCAAACACCACAGCATATCTCAATAAGGTCGGCCAACGGCTGGCGCAAGTAAACCCGGATCAGCGTTTCGATTACACCTTTTCCATCGTGGACCAGTATGTACCGAATGCGTTTGCCTTGCCCGGTGGTTACATCTATGTGACGCGGGGCTTGCTGGCACTAACGAACAACGAAGACGAACTGGCAGGTATCATGGGCCACGAAATCATTCACGTCAGTCGCCGTCATTCCGCGCGCCAGATGGCCAAAGCCAGGGGACCGGGTCTGTTGAGTCTTCCCGGCAGAATCGTTGGCGGGGTGCTCAGTGAAAATCTCGGCAACTTGATCAATGCGCCGGTAAATCTCCTCGGTGGAGCGTATCTGGTTTCCCACAGCCGGCAGGATGAATTCGAATCAGACCAGTTTGGGCAGCAGCTCGCGGCGTCGGCGGGATATGACCCTGCAGCCCTGGCCCCCATTCTGGCCCGTCTCGAGGATTTTATCGAGCTTTATACAGGGGAAAAAAGGGTACCCGGTTTTTTTGACACCCATCCCAGCGCTCCTGATCGTGTAAACCGGCTTAAAAGGGATGCTCAAAAAATCGAATGGACGGATCAGCCGGGAGTGGCACCCAATTCAGACGCTTATTCGCGTAAACTGGACGGCCTGCTGATCGGCGAGAACCCGGCCACGGGCGTATTGCAGGGCCGCAAATTCCTCCATCCGGAGCTGGATCTCTCGGTTAAATTTCCCCCAGGTTGGAAAGCCATGAACACACCCCAGGCGGTGTTTGCCAAGGCTCCAAAAGAGGACGGAGTGTTGGCACTGGGTATAGCCGGTAAGGGAACCGACCCCGGTCAGGCCGCGGAGGCTTTCGCCCGGGCTTTCTACAAAAAGTACGGTGCGAAACCGACCGAGTCGAGGTCACTAAAGATCGGAGAGCTCCCGGCGCATCTAAACCTCTACACGGATACAAGCGGCAAAGAGCCAATGCATCTGGCGTTTCTGTGGGTGGCTTACCGTGGTCTGATTTATCAGTTTATCGGTCTGGCCCCGGAAAGGTACCGTGAGATGCTCCGTGAAACAGCGCTCAGCTTCCGCCCCATGACCGCTAAAGAACGTGGAGCAATCACCGAAACTCGACTGCGGGTAGTGGCCGCCCGAGGAAGCGAAACGCTTGCGCAGCTATCAAAGCGCACGAATAACGCATGGAACCTGAAAACGACTTCCCTAGTGAACGGAATCGCTCCCAATCAATCCCTAAAAAAAGGACAGCTCATAAAAACTGCGGTAGTACAACCCTATAAACGGCGCTAATGAATGGAATGTGCACTGGCAAAAAGTATGGACAGACTCGTCAAGAGCAGCAGCACAGAAGTGCCGAAGATGGAGGGCAAGTTCCTTAATGACCGGACGGAAAAAGACAGTGCTCTGGATAATGATAGTTATGGGGACCTTCTTAGTTCTCCTCTTAATCTTCATCCTTCTTTTACCCACGTTAGTCAACCTGGAACCGATCAAGGGAGAAATCGCAGCCATTATTTCCCAGAGAGTGGGAGTTGAACCGGAATTTCAGCGGCTTGACTTATCATTTTTCCCACGTCCACATGTCACGCTCCATGAAGGGAGCCTATCCATCCCAGGAAAAGTGACTGGGACTCTCGGGTCCTTGACGTTGTATCCCCAAATCCTCCCCCTCCTCAAGGGTAACGTGCGGATAACGAGGCTCCACGTTGAAGCTCCCGATTTCACTATGAGGCTCGTGGAAAGGGGAGGAGAAAAGAAGGGACGGCAACGGGCGTTCTCCTTTTCCACCATTGGGGAAACAGTGGCTCCTGCTTTGGCGCTTATGTCATCGAATGCCCCAGGCCTCATCGTCATGGTCGAAAAAGGGAGGCTGAATCTGTCCCGTGGAGATGAGTCGGCTTTTTGGTTCGGTGATATTCAGGCGCGTATCAGTCTGCCACCGGACAGGCTCAAAATTGACCTGGCGTGTAATTCCAACCTCTGGGAAAGCATTTCTGTCGAAGGTTGGTTAGACTCGAATGATTTCAGGGGCGATGGACGAATTCACCTGAGGGACTTTCAACCGCAAGCGCTAACGGATTACGTTTTTCCCCTCGCCGCTCAGCGGGTTGGGGATTCGCACCTGAATCTGGATCTCAGCTTTAAGGTGAAGGGGCTCAAAACTCTGGAGGCTGAGGTCGAGGGCTCCCTGCCCCTTCTGACTTTGCGGCAAGGACTTGAGAAACTGGTCATAAGGGGTAAAAGCCTAAAGGGCGCTTTCCAGATGGATGAGGATAAAGTAACGGTTTCTATGGGCCAACTGGACCTTGATTATCCTCAACTGAGTATGTCCGGGGAATTACTTCTTGATCAGACCTCTCCCCGTGTCAGTCTGAAATTGGAGGGCAGGGAAGTAGATGTTCGTTCGACACGGGAAGCGGCCCTTGCCCTGGCTGGGGAGGAGCCTACCGTTCAGGAGATTTTTAACTACGTGAGGGGAGGCAAGGTTCCCCTCATCACGCTCAGCGCTCAGGGAAGTTCGGTGGCTGATTTGGGAGAGTTGGAGAATATTCTCATCAAGGGGAACATGGTTGAGGGAAAGATCTTCATCCCGGGAGAGGATACAGGCCTTGAAGGCCTCGATTTATATTTGGAGGACGCCAAGGGGGACGCGGTCATTTCAGGGGGTATCCTGGAAGGGAAAAATCTCGAGGCCCGCTGGGGCAGAGAAAAGGGAAGGGATGGAACCTTGAAGCTGGGCCTTGAGGGCGAGGATGCTCCTTTGCATCTGGAAATAGTGATCGAGATGGATAATCTCTCTCGACTCCCGCCTCTCCTTAACACCCTCATAAAGGATGAGGCCTTCGCGGAGGAAATCGCCCGCGCCTACGAGATCAAGGGTAGGGCCTTGGGAAGGTTAGTTGTGGGTGAAAGCAGAAAATCTGCCAGGGCACGGGTGGATGTCTCGGAGTTCAATCTATCCGCCCGTTACGAACGACTTCCATATCATCTGGCGATTGAAAGTGGGCAGCTTTTCTATGATGTGGACAGAATCCACGTAAAAGACCTGAGCGGCAGGTTGGGAAAATCTTCTTTTTCTGATCTCACTGCACAAGTAGGCCTCAAGGGAGCGCGTTCCGTTGAGGTCCTATCCGCGAAGTCCACGGTCTTGCTGGATGAAATCTATACATGGCTTTCATCCCTCGAAGGTTTCAAGAGTGCGCTCAAGGACTTGAAGTCCGTCCAAGGTACCATCGCACTATCTACCGTGAATCTGAAATTCCCCCTCGTTAAACCTCAAAAAATGCGTTTCCGAGTGAGGGGGACAGTAAAGGACCTTGCCATGGATTCGACACTGCTTCCGGGTCCAGTCGCAGTGACCGGTGGGGATTTCGAGGCAACTCCGGAAGCGATTTCAATCAGGGATGCTCCCGTACGCACCTCGGATTCTACGTTAAGAATTGGGGCTGTTCTGAATAGGCCCCTGGAGGGCCTTCAGAAAGTGGATGTTAGGCTTGGGGGTAATATGGGGCCTGAGGCCACTGAGTGGGTTTCAGACCTCATCGGGTTACCACCCAGGCTGAGGATCCGGTCGCCCCTTTCTTTTTCCGGGGCTCATGTGGGCTGGGACAGGAATGGGAGGATCTCTTTTTCGGGAAGCCTGGTTCCAAAGGGTGGCCCCAAAATCACCATCGATATGCTTCATAGTCCCACCGAGCTTACGATCAGAAATGTGTCTATTCGGGATGAAGTATCTCACGCCACCTTTGGTCTCAGGCTCAAAGAGAGGGAGTTCCATCTTAATTTCAAAGGAGACCTCGAAAAAACGACTCTGGACAGGCTTTTGGTGAAGAATCAGATTCTCACCGGGGCGATCAAGGGGGATTTCGAGGCCCACATTCTGCTGGATAACCCCATGAGGTCCACGGCACATGGAAAACTCCGTGGGGTAGGGCTCGGTTATCCGGTGAAGTTGAAGGTACCCGTGGTGATTGAAGACGTTTCGCTGGAGGCCAGAAAAAACAAACTCAACGTGGAATCCGCCATACTTACCTGGGGGGAAAACCATCTGAACCTTGATGGGAATGTGGGCTGTTCAGAGGGGGATTTTCTTATTGATATGAGTCTTTCGGCGGATGGTTTCGAGTGGGAAAATGCGAAGGAAATCTGGGAGGAAGAGGATAAGAAATCCGATCTTAAACAGGAAGATGATATTCGGACTCCACCGCTGAAGGGAATCCTGAGGGTCAGGTCACAATACTTCGAACATGGAAAGTTTACGTGGCGACCCTTCCACGCCGACATCACCTTTCGCCAGGACGGGATAAAGGTTGCAGTCACCGAGGCAAACCTATGCGGTATTGCAACTCGGGGGACCCTGGACGTGTTTCCTCAGAAGCTGAAACTCGCTTTCCAACCGGTTTCCAGGAGTCAGGATTTGGATCCTACCCTTGCCTGTTTGTGGGACAAAGAGGGGTTTATCAGTGGCAATTTTGACCTTCAAGGGGAATTCAATGCACAGGGGAAAAAGGAAGACTTGACCCAATCACTCGGAGGGAATTTCGACTTCCTTGCCCGGGATGGCCGCATTTTCCGCCTCAAGCTTTTGTCCAGAATCATCGGCTACATCAATCTGACGGAAGTCTTCAGGGCAAAGTTCCCCGATCTGGGGAAAGAAGGTCTTGCCTATGACTCCATAACAATTAAGGGAGATCTGCAAGGGGGCAAGTTCATCCTCAAAGAAGCGATCTTAGATAGTTCCACGGTGGAAATAGTCGGGCAAGGGGAAATAGATTTGACCACCGAGAAGATGGATCTCAAACTTCTGGTGGCCCCTTTGAAGACCGTGGATTCCGTCGTAAAGAAGAGTCCGGGCGTCAGGGGTATCCTCGGCGGGACCCTCGTATCAATACCCGTCAGAGTCACAGGGGATGTGACGAATCCAAAAGTAGGCACCCTTTCCCCTTCTGGGGTAGGATCTGACCTCATGAGATATTTGAACAAGACAGTCCGTATCCCCTTTAAAGTGGTAGAACCTCTACGACGTGGCAGGGAAAAGCAGTAGGGGGCCACAAGGAGGGTCACCATGAGGATATAGGTTCAAGGACTTCGTGAAAATTAGGCTTCTGTTTATTCCCAGCTTGCGCTGTTGTGTATTCACAGTACCGACTTCATAAGTGAAAGGAGACGCTCAATGTCGCAATTATTCCCGAGATATTGGTGGGCTTTTGCTTTACGTGGTTTTCTTGCGGTGCTTTTTGGGCTTTTCAGTCTCTTTTGCTGGTGGATCATAGCCATATTTGGCCTCTTTGTATTCTTCTTTAGCCCCTTTGTCTTTTTTGAGGGATTGCTCTCGATCATTGCCGCCTTTTATAACCGTGGCGCGGAATACTGGTATGTGGCTCTTCTCGAAGGAGTTGTGGGAGTGCTGGTGGGAATTCTCACATTTGTCTGGCTTGGCATACCAGAAGTGGCGTTGTTTGTTTTCATCGCCGCCTGGGCGCTTGTTACCGGCATATTTAAACTCATCGCGTCCATTCAGCTCCGCAAGGAGATTGAGGGGGAGTTGCTGCTTGGTCTGAACGGCTTCGCGTCCATCCTTTTTGGCCTCATTCTCCTGGTTCGTATCAATGCAGGAGCACCGAACCTAGTTTGGCTGATTGGTGTATATGCAATTATCTTTGGAATCCTGACGATGCTTCTGGGTTTTAAGATCCGTAAAACACCGGCCCCTCAAGGGAGGATGGGGAGCCTGGGAACTGGGGCTCCGGTACTCCTACATAGACTTGAACGATGAGGGTATCAAGGGGGGGAAGGAGAGCAATCTTACCGCGGGCCTGAACTGGTATCTCAATCCAAACTTCAGGTTCATGTTCAATTATATCCGTGTTCGAGTTAAAGATCGCGAGATACCGCCAGTGGATTCCGGGCGAGCAGATATCTTCCAGGCTCGTTTTCAGATTGCTTACTAGATGAGGGGCCGTAGTTACATTGTTAACTAATCAATCATAGTCAATGGAGGAAGAGATGAAAAGGGTATTGGTAATGATGGCAGTCCTTCTTTTTGCTTTGTTCTTCCTGATCGGGCTCATCGGTTGTGCCCACAAGGTGGGGGTGAACCCCGTCGATTTCGAAAAACGATATGAGGAGATGAGCCGCAGTGCACTTAACTCGGCTTCGCCCAGTGAGCGCACGATGCTCTTTCTTCGTCAGCGAGATCTCATCGATGCCTGGGAACACGACCCGATCCCGATGCTGACTGAACTGGATCGGAAGTTGCACGAAAGCCCCGACCGCGAAACGCTCTTCGCCCTCATGGAACTGTGCTACCTTGAGGCAGGTCGCGCACCCAAACTATCCGATTTAGCGGTAAAGTTGTACCGGTCTTGCACGTTATATGCTTACAACTACCTCTTCGATGGAAAGCTCGGTCCGCCGCCGAGTTCCTACCATCCGCACTCGCGGTTGGCATGTGAATTCTACAACCGCTCGTTGGCGGCGCAGATAATCTATCATCGGGATCGGAATGTCGGATATAAGAATCTGCGCCTGCCGTTGCTGAGGG
>JAUWDQ010000089.1 GCA_030608745.1 Pseudomonadota bacterium
CCGGGGGGGCCGGTAATCGATGAAGTCGCAAGAAATGGAGACCCACAAGCGATTTCCTTCCCAAGGGCTTTCATCTCCAAGGATTCCTTTGATTTTAGCTTCAGTGGGATCAAGACCTCCGTACTCCATTATGTGAGGGAACACCCCCAAGATCGGGTAGAAGATATCGCTGCCAGTTTTCAAGAGGCGGTAGTTGATGTCCTCGTTTCAAAAGCAGTGCAAGCCGCTCGATCCCTCGATTTGCCCAGACTCGTCTTATCCGGGGGAGTGGCTTGCAACACGAGATTGCGGACCCGCTTCCAGGAGATAGCTGAAAAGGAAGGCTTGGATATGAATGTCCCTTCCCCCATTCTCTGCACCGACAATGCGGCCATGATTGGGGTAATCGGACATTACTATTTGGAGCGGGGGGGGACATCCCCGCTGACCCTCAATGCCTTTTCCAATTTGCCAATTTAGACCGGTGGATAACCCGACTCACCGACGACCCCGAGTACCAGCGGCCTGCCAATTATAATAAGCCCGATGCTTTCCCGGATTTTGCGAGAAAAAAATACACTACGAAGGTATTTCCTGCCGTCCCGGAGGCTTAATAAAATTTTCTGGACATTACACGCCCTTCATCGATCCCACGGAGAAAAAAGGTCTACGGGGCTCATGTTTGAAAGGAGAAGATCGAGGGAGGAAGAGAGGGAGACGGGCAGAAATGATTTAATGACTATTCAGGAGCTCATGGGAAAGAATTATTACTGATGTAATGGAGTTTTATTGGTTACTGAGGCCAAAATTCCCGCCGTGAATGAGAATAACTCCATCTTTGAATTGAGGGACAATAGGAGCGCTATCGATCTGAGCACAGGTATCAATATCTTTTCCCAAACCTAAACCGATGAGATACTGTCCCCACTCAGATTGAAGGAGCATTTTTCGAATGTCTTTTTTATGAACACCATATAAGATTTGTGTTACCGTAGCCGTGTCACTTTTTTCCAGCTCCTCCGGTAAACTTCCAGTTAATCTGTCAACGATCATCCCGGCACATACGGCATCTCCCAGGGAGAAGACACCAAAATCGCCGGAACAAGCGATGAGGACATCAGTATTGAGGGTAAGTAATTCATTACAGACTGCGGATATATTAAGAAAAGAGGCAATAAGAACCTTCCTGGCGCTTTGCAATTGGTGCATCGCCTTTGTGCCATTGCTCGAGGTAAATATGATATCTTTTCCCTTAACGATCTCTTCCTGATAATCATCGGGAGAATTACCGAGATCAAAGCCCTGAACCTTGACCCCTCTTTTGGCCCCGCCGAGGAGAACTTTCCCCTTTTCGAATCTTTTAGAAGCCTCTCTCGCTTCCTCGATGCTGGTTATGGGTATGAATGAAGAGCACCCATTTTTCAGCGCCATAACCGCCGATGTCGTCGCCCTCAAGACATCGATAACAACGCCGATTCTATGCTGTTTATCCTTGTATTGCACTTCATCAGCCGTAAAAGCCGCGTCAACCTTCATCATCTATCCTCAATAGAATTCACAGGACGAATTTTATTCCTTGGCATAATCGGCAAAATAACGTGGTCCTCAGGTAAGAACGTCCGGATCAAAACAATTGAGCAAAAGCAAGAAAAAGTCAAGAAAAAACCATCTAAACGATCTCAACGAAACAAACCGAACAAACCAGATAAACCAGATAAACCGAATAAACCAGTGAAACCGCGCAAAACCGAAGGGCCAGTGGGGATCATGAGAGGGTGATCTCTATACCAATGCTTTCCGAATTACGCTATACTCTTGAAAATCGCTACGAGGGAAGGGGAAAATTAAACCCCTTGGCGTTTCCTTCGAACTTGTTGAGAAGTTTCATAGGCAAGGACGATATTAGAGAAAGAGAAAAGGGGGGTAAAGACTGCTCGTATGACATCGGTGAGAACACTTTTGGCCAAATATTCCATCTCGCCGGCCAAGAGACTTGGTCAGCACTTCTTAACGGATAAGAGGATCATGATGGCGATTGTTCGGACTGCTGAGGTGAATTCGCAGGAGACGGTGGTGGAGGTCGGCCCCGGGCTGGGAGAGATGACGAAATTGTTGGCCTCCAAGGCAAAAAGGGTGATCGCCATCGAGATCGACGAATCCATGGTGGCCATGCTGAGGGATCGCCTGGCCGATTATGAAAACATCGTGCTTCTCCGTGGAGATGCCTTAAAATTCGATTTCCTGCGGGAATTCCGGAAATGGGGTGAGAAGCTTAAGGTTGTGTCGAATCTTCCGTACAATATTTCCACGCAACTTCTCTTCCGTTTGGTGGAGATGAGGGAGGCCTTTTCCGGGATGACCCTCATGCTCCAGAGGGAGGTGGCGGAGAGAATTGTGGCCACCCCAGGGGGGAAACAGTATGGGATACTATCGGTCCTGCTTCAGCTCTATTGCGATACATCCATCCGGCTCATCGTACTGCCCTCCTCCTTCTATCCCCGGCCCAAGGTCGAATCAGCGGTGGTGAGATTTGATTTTCTTCAAAAACCACGGATCGAGATTGAAAATGAACCTATTTTCCGCAAAGTGGTAAAGGCCTCCTTTGGGCATCGCCGCAAGACCCTAAAGAATGCATTGAAAAATGCCGCTTTTTTCAGTGTAAAGGGAGAGGAGATCGAGGTGCATTTACGGAAAGCAGGGATCGACCCAAGGAGAAGGGGGGAGACTCTCACCCTACAGGAATTCGCCGCCCTCGGTGAGGTTCTATCCCAGGGCATGGCCTCCGGGGATGACTCCGCGGAGGGGAATTTCGGGGGTTGAAGCCCCAGATGCCGGGGTATAGAGAGATGAGGGCAGCTTCAGATCTAACGCAAAACCCGCCGTTTGTTAATACGTAAGACTCAAAAGCTTTTTTCGGGTAACTTCACAAAAAGGGTTGACATGTTTCCCAAATAAATTTACTATGTTATCTAAAAAATGCTTGACAATAGTCGGAAAAATTGATAAAGAAAATACGTTTTTAATAGGCACGTAGCTCAGGGGGAGAGCGCTACCTTGACGCGGTAGAAGTCGGCGGTTCGAAACCGCCCGTGCCTACCATTTTTTGACCTCGTTTCTTTTGAGGGGTTAGATCTGTATCTCGCTCAGACATTTTGATATTGAATGAAAAGGCATCATTAGTGAAACCCCTGTAATGATGCCTTTTCTTGCTATCTCGAGAAGAAAAAGAGAATGGAGCAGATAACAATTACCATATCGGACGGATCCGAAAGGCGGGTAAATAAGGGCATCACCATCGCGGATTTGCTGAAGGCATCCGGGAAAGATCTAACGGATCAAATCATAGCTGGGAGAGTGGATGGAGAGCTGGTGGATCTGAGTACTCCCCTGGAACGTTCCGGCTCCCTGGATTTTGTTACCCTGGATTCCGAGGATGGACTGAACATCTTACGGCATAGTACCTCCCACGTAATGGCCCACGCGGTCAAGGAGCTCTTTAAAGGGGTCAAAGTCTCTATCGGTCCTTCAATCGAGAAAGGATTTTACTATGATTTCGACTACGAAGGGTCCTTTACCCTCGATGACCTTGTCCGGATCCAGGAGAAGATGGCCGAGCTTGTCAAGCGAGATATCCCCTTTATCCGGAAAGAAATTTCCAAAGCCGAGGCCATCAGGTTCTTTGAAGAGCAAGGGGAGACCTATAAGGTTGAAATCTTAAAGGGATTGAATGACGAAAACGTCTCCGTCTATCAATCGGGTGATTTCGTAGACCTTTGTCGGGGCCCCCATATCCCGTCAATGGGGAAGATCAAGGCCTATAAGCTTCTCAGTGTAGCAGGGGCGTACTGGAGGGGAGACGAACGGAACAAAATGCTGCAAAGGATTTACGGAACGGCCTTTGCCGACCGGGATTCTCTGGAGGAGTATCTGGGGAGGATTGAGGAGGCTAAACGGCGTGACCATCGAAAATTGGGCAGGGAGTTAGATCTATTCAGTATTGACGAAGAGGCTGGGGCCGGATTGGTAATCTATCATCCAAAGGGGGCGCTTCTCAGGACAATCATAGAGGATTTCGAGAAGAGGGAGCACCTGAGACGAGGGTACCACATCGTCATGGGGCCCCAGATTCTGAAGAAGGAGTTATGGGAGAAGTCCGGGCACCTTGAAAATTACCGGGAGCTTATGTATTTTACCACGGTTGACGAGGTCGAGTATGCCTTAAAACCGATGAATTGCCTTGCCCATATGCTGATCTTTAAGTCTAAGATCAGGAGCTATCGGGATCTGCCGATAAGGTATTTCGAACTGGGGAAGGTGCATCGGCACGAAAGGAGTGGTGTCCTGCACGGCCTTTTGAGGGTCAGGGAGTTTACACAGGACGATGCCCATATCCTGTGCAGGCCTGATCAATTGAACGACGAGATAAAGGGCATCATCGAACTGGCTATCGATTTCATGAGGGTATTTGGCTTTCGTTACAATATGGAAGTCAGCACTCGGCCCAAGAAATCCATCGGTACCGATCAGGATTGGGAAAGGGCAACCGCTGCATTATTGAAGGCCATGGAAGATAAGGGGCTGCCGTATAGTATCAATGAAGGAGAAGGTGCATTTTATGGCCCCAAGATCGATGTAAAGCTTGAAGATGCCTTGGGGAGACAATGGCAATGTGCGACAATCCAGTGTGATTTTACCTTACCCGAACGATTCGACCTCTCCTATATCGGAACGAACGGGGAAAGGAACCGCCCCGTGATGCTTCATAGGACGATTCTCGGGACATTGGAAAGATTTATCGGTGTACTGATAGAGCATTATGGGGGCGCATTTCCCACCTGGCTTGCGCCCGTCCAGGCAATCCTATTGACGATTACCGATAAGAGCATTCCGTATGCGGAGGAGGTTTTTCGATCCTTACTCGATAGGGGGGTTAGGGTGGAAAGGGACTTCAGGAACGAGAAGCTGGGACTGAAAGTGAGGGAAGCCCAGCTGATGAAAATTCCCTATATGCTGGTTGTCGGGGGCCGGGAGGAGGAGTCCAATACCATCTCCCCCCGGATCAGAACTGGGGAGCAGTTAAACCCCATGAAGGTAGAGGAATTTGTTACAATCGTCGAGAGGGAATGCCTCACCGAAAGAGAGGATGAAAATCCGAAGAATATGGCGAGGAGGTGAGAAGGGAAATTAAAAAGCAAGGGAAAGGGGTACGGCAGGAAGTAAGGGTTAACAGGCGGATTAGGGCCAGGGAAGTTCGGGTGATAGATCCCGACGGAGAGCAATTGGGCATCATGCTATTGGATGACGCTTTAAATAAGGCAGTGGACATGGATTTGGATTTAGTGGAAGTGGCGACGAAATCTGATCCCCCCGTCTGCCGGATTATGGATTACGGGAAATTCAAGTATGAACAGAGCAAGAAGAGCCAAGAGTCGAGAAAGAAACAAACAGTCATCCACCTGAAAGAAATCAAGTTGAGGCCGAAGACAGATGAACATGATTTTCAGTTCAAAGTCCGCCACATGGAGCGATTCCTCAAGGAGGGGAACAAGGTCAAAGTCTCCATGATATTCAGGGGAAGGGAGATCACGCATCCGGATATTGGGGAGAAGATCTTGAAGCGGGTCATTGACTTTACCAAGGAATGTGGTGTAGTTGAGCAGGCCCCCAAGCGAGAGGGAAGGGCTATGAACATGATCCTCGCCCCGCTTCAAAGTACTAAGAGCCGAACCTCCGTCGATTAAATCCAGGCGTATTTTCGGATTTTGAGGATTTCCCCTTTCTTTTGTGAGCTTTGAGGGGAGAGAACAAAGCTGAAGGAGTGAAGGTGTGCCGAAAATAAAGACGAACAGAGGAGCAGCGAAACGGTTCAGAAAGACGTCCACCGGTAAGGTGAGAAGGAAAAAGGCCTTTGCGAGTCATATCTTAACGAAAAAAAGCAGGAAGAGGAAGAGGAACCTGAGGGCCTCTACCTTAGTGGACAAAACCAACTCGAAGGCCATAAAGAAATTGATTCCCTATGCGTAGGGATTTGGTCGGGACAATGACGGCTGGGTGGAAGGAGAAGTGCCATGGCAAGGGTTAAAAGAGGAACCAGGGGCACCAGGCGGAGGAAAAAGGTTTTAAAAATGGCCAAGGGGTATAGGGGGGGCAGGGGAAGGCTCTTCCGAAGCGCCACCGAAGCCGTAAACCGTGCCATGCATTACGCCTATAGGGATAGAAAGGTTAGGAAGAGGGAGTTTAGACAGTTGTGGATCACGAGGATTAACGCCGCTGCAAGATCGAACGGCATTTCTTATAGTCAATTTATCAATGGATTGAGGAGGGCAGAGGTATCCGTTGATCGAAAAATTCTATCGGATTTGGCTGTATCCGACCCAGCGGGATTTACCAAGATAGCTCAATTGGCCAAGGAGCATCTCTGAGAAGACTTGGTAACCGGCACTTTTTTTCGTTTTTTGACTTGATTCAGATGCCCAAAGGTGATAAGAGGAAACCGTTTGTGTACTCTGAGACCATTGTGTAAGGGCTGAAAAAGGAGGGGGATTGATGACCAAAGTCGATATTATTAGTACCGTCTATGAAAAGGTTGGATTTTCAAAGAAAGAGGCCATGCGGGTTGTTGAGACCATCTTCGATATCATGAAGGAGACTCTGGAAAGGGGGGAGAAGATAAAGATTTCCGGCTTTGGGAATTTTGTTGTGAGGAAAAAGAGGAACCGAAGGGGTCGAAACCCACAAACGGGCGGCGATATCGAGATTTCCGCGAGGAAAATTATGACCTTCAAACCATCACAGGTTTTAAAGAATGAGCTGAACCGTTAGGGGTTTCTTGATTTATCTGGGAGGATATTTGAGACGAGGGGAGGAACAGGAAGGATTGCGTCAACCAATTCCCGACAAACTTTACTACAAAATCGGGGAAGTGAGCAAGATTACGGGCGTTAAACCCCACGTTTTGAGGTATTGGGAATCGGAGTTCAGGGCGATAAGACCTTACAAGACCCGATCCTTGCAGAGGTTATATCGGAAAAGGGATATCGAGCTCGTTCTCAAAATCAAGAAATTATTATACGAAGATCTATTCACCATTCCCGGTGCCAAAAGGAAGATAAAGGATTCCCCTGATAAGGCAAAGCAAATGGAGCTCCAATTTGATAAGAAAGCTTACAAAAGGATATTCATGGAGATCAAAAGGGAGTTGAAGGAGATTACCCAATTCCTGGAATAACAAGCCGAGGACCTTACGTCGCCATTTACGAAGAAGCAGGGCCAGTAGCCCTGCTTTTTTCATTTTTTAGATGATCTGCTGCCTTAAAAAAAGAATTTGAATCCTGCGCCGACGAATGCACCATTGAGGTTCATCGTACCGCCCAGTGTTTGGGATGTCCCTCCAGTGATTCGTTTTTCGTCTATATCCGCCTGTGCCCAGGAGTATTTCGCGTCGAAATTGAGGGCGATATGATCCGTTAGGAAAATATCAAAGCCTCCTCCTGCATGGACGAAGAAGGAATCGTCAATTTCGAGATCTATCCCAACCCCACGGGAAAGCCAATAATTTTGCAGCTCGGATTTTTCGTCGATTTCCAGGAAATAGTATCCACCCCCTATGGAGGCATAGGGGACGATCCATTTCAGTTCCTCCGGTTTCTTGCTTATCCAGCGGAATTGGAGGGTGAGGGAAATAGGAAGGACCTCTACTCTTGCCCAATCAACTGCCAGGGTTTCATTTTTTATATCGAATTCCGTATAGCCAACTCCTCCCTCAAGGGCGAGGTACTTCAGGAAGCGGTAGGTAACGTTGATTTCCCCGCCTATTCCGTCTTCAAAATCGAGTCTTTGACCCCGGAGCTTGTCGCTTGTGGGGAAAAACCCATAAAGACGAACCCCAACGCCAATGGATCCCTGTAGTGGGAGATTTCCTTCAGCCCATGAGATGGTTGAAAATCCAACGACCAAAAAGAACAACATCACAAAAACACACAATCGCTTCATGGCCCCCTCCACTCTATAGAAGTTCACTCAAGCTACTCGCTACTCCCCTGCCAGACACTGTAATTAGTAGCATAGTGACCACCCATAGTCAACAGAATAATTTACCGGATTTTACTGGACTTTTGTGGAATTGCTTTTTCAGGGATAGGAAATTATACTGATGAGGACACTATTAATCCCTCTCCTTGACGGTTTTTTCCCATTGACGTTGAGATTTCAATGGTGCATTAAGGGTTCAAAGAGCCTCTTTTGCCAGGATGGGGGATGACGTTTAATCCCTCCATTCATGAATTTGAGGGAATTCCATGATACGAAATCCCATGCTCAATGTCGAAATCGTGATTTTCGACATTGATGGCGTTCTTATCGATGTATCCAAGTCCTATCGGTGGACTATCAAAAAGGCCACCGCTATCTATCTTAGAAGCGTGCTTGGCATCAAGGAGGGCGAAAAGTCATTGGTTACCGATGACGATGTCGTGACGTTTAAGGAGATCGGGGGTCTGAATAACGACTGGGATGTGACCACCGGTCTTCTTTGCTACTTCGTCACCCTCTTGGAAGGGGAAGAGCCAGGGGATGCCCATACGATGGGTTCAATGAATGAGGTCATTTCCTTCTTGAGGAAGAATCGCAATCGGTTAAAGGGAGGAGTGGCAGAGATTGTTGAGAAGAAGGATATTCCCGGATTTCGGCAACGCGTGAGAAGTTTGGGGACGGGGTTGGAGGCCGTGAAAAAGGCCCTCAATTCGGGAAAGATTCGCTTCATATTTGGGACTGGAGATTTGGCGGCGGACAACGTGGTAAAACGGATCTTTCAAGAGGTCTATTTGGGCCCCCACTTCAGAACCATTCATCACGTTCCTCCCGTCTTTTACTCGGGAAGAGGGTTTTTCGAAAGGGAGAGGTTACTGGTAAAGAAGGAGTCTCTCTCCATCCTTTCAAACAGGGTTAAGATGGGAATTGCCAGCGGCAGACCCAGGGTTGAAGCCATCCTCGGGCTGAGAAATTTTCACATCGAGCCCTATTTTGGGAGCCTGGTCACCTTGGAGGATTGCGAGGCCGAACAGGAGCGAGTCCTCAAACTGAAGGGGAAACGGGTGAATTTATTCAAGCCGAACCCATTTTCCATCATAGAGGCCGTTCGTCAAATTAACCCCGGGGAGGTGAGGTGCGCCTACGTGGGGGATCTTCCCGATGACATTGAAGCCGCGAACAGAGCCAAGGGGGAGATAGATATCATATCCGTGGGATGTCTCGGCTCATACAGGGATAAGGATAGGGCTCGGAAGAGGTTCTTGGAAATGGGCGCGGATCTCGTAATCAATGGTGTAGATGAGATTGTGAGGCTCATCCAATGAGGAGAGAATTCGTTCAGGTATTGGGAAAGGTCGCTCTTCGCAGCTCAGAAATATTTGCGTAAAGGAGAAAACACAAGCAAATTCCAAATCCTAATTTCTAAACTCTAAACAAATATGAAGCACTAATGATCAAATGACTAAAACGTTTAGGATTTTTTCCTTGTTTGACTGCAGCACCGCAGCACTGCAACACTGCAGAACCGCAACTCAAGTGCCGCCTGCTAGAATTCGACCTTGAGGTATTCCAGGTTTAGCGCCTCGGCAACGGGTTTGTAGGTTACCTTTCCATTATAGGTGTTCAAGCCCCTCATCAGGGATTTGTCACTCCGCATGGCCTTTCTGTAACCCATATTGGCCATCTTGAGGCAGTATGGAAAGGTGGTATTGGTCAAGGCGAAGGTGGATGTCCTGGCAACAGCGCCGAGGATACACAGGAGAAGAACGTTTTTGGCATTCAGAGAGGG
>JAUWDQ010000073.1 GCA_030608745.1 Pseudomonadota bacterium
CCCTCAATGCGGAATGAATGAGATGGGTGGCGGTGTGGTTTAGAGCAGTCCTCCTCCTCGTCTCCTCATCAACGGAAAGGAGGACTTCGTCCCCCACCCTGAGAGTGCCCTCTTTGACCAAGCCCCTATGGACGACCAAGCCAGGCAAGGGGCTTCGGGCATCGTTAATCTCTGCGACGAGGCCATCCCTCACCATCCTTCCCTTATCCCCAACCTGGCCTCCTGTCTCCCCATAAAAAGGGGTTTCCCCCACAACAATCTCCACCAAATCCCCCCTTTTGGCCTCTTCTACGAAATGATCCCCTTGGATAATCTTGACCACCGTTGACGTACATTGAAGCTCATGGTATCCCGAAAATTCGGTCTCGATTCCCTCCGAGGAAATCCGTCCATAGATCTCCTTAAAGCCCTCGTCCCCCATACCCTTCCAGGACTCCCTCGCCTTGCGCCTCTGTTCCTCCATGGCTCCTTCAAATCCGTCTAAATCGATGCGAAATCCCTGCTCCTGAACGATATCCTCCGTCAGGTCTACCGGAAACCCATAGGTATCGTAGAGCATGAAAACGACATTCCCCGGAACAATCTTTCTTCCCATCTGGGTCAACCTTGTCGTCTCTTCCCTGAGGAGGCTCAAGCCTCGATCCAAAGTCTCGGAGAAACCCGTTTCCTCTAATTCTATCACCCGCCTGATATAGTTCCGGTGCTCCACCAGTTCCGGGTATGCCTTCCGCATGAGTTCTACTCCAACACCGAATACTTCCCCGAGAAAGAGCCCTTTAATTCCCAACGTCCTACCGTGGCGAATGGCCCTTCGCAAAATCCTCCTCAATACATAGCCCCTTCCCACCTTATCCGGTAAAACCCCATCTCCAATGAGAAAGGCAGCAGCCCTGGCATGATCAGCGATCACGCGAATGGAAATATCACCTACATCATCCTCTCCATATTTCCTCGAGCTGATCTCTTCGATCCGGGCAATGATATCGCGAAAGAGATCCGTGTCGTAGTTACTGGTAACCCCCTGGAGAACGGCAGTAATCCGTTCCAACCCCATTCCCGTATCGATGCAGGGCTTGGGCAACGGAGTCATTTGCCCATCCTCCTCCCGATTAAATTGCATGAATACCAAGTTCCAGAGCTCCAAAAACCGGTCGCACTCACAGGCAACCCCGCAATCGGACCTACCGCATCCAACCCCCCCCCCTTGATCGATGATAACCTCCGAGCAGGGACCGCAAGGCCCCGTCTCTCCCATGGCCCAAAAATTGTCCTTCTCGCCCAGCCGAACAATCCGCTCCGACGGGATTCCCACCTTTCGATGCCAGATGTCAAAAGCCTCTTCATCCTCCTCGTAGACGGAGACCCAGAGCTTTTCCTTGGGGAGACCCATATGATGGGTAAGCAAATCCCACCCGAATTCAATGGCACCCTCTTTGAAATAGTCCCCGAAGGAGAAATTCCCCAACATCTCGAAAAAGGTATGATGGCGGGCCGTCTTTCCTACATTTTCCAGGTCGTTGTGTTTTCCCCCCGCCCTTACACACTTCTGCGATGAGGTGGCTCTGGTATAATCCCTCTTCTCCTCCCTCAGGAAAACCCTCTTGAATTGAACCATTCCTGCATTGGTAAAGAGGAGACTGGGATCCTCTTTGGGCACCAATGGCGAGCTCGGGACGATCCGGTGATCCCGATTCTCGAAATAGCTCAGAAAAGCGGCTCTGATTTCGTTACTATCCATCTCCGTAGCATTCCAATCCTAAAAGCGTTCCAGGGGGGAACTCTTGGTTTTTTCGTTCTCCTTTTCGTCTTCTGGCGTATGAACCTTCTCAAAATCATCCCAAGGGGTATCGCCCGTAGCAAGAATTCCCTTTACCCTCAGGGCAAAATCATCGGGGTTGGTGCTCTGCCTCAAGGCCTCGTCATAGCTAATAAGGCGATCCTTTAACAAGGCCATTAATGATTGATCAAAGGTTTGCATCCCATAGGTGGTATACCCCTTGGCTATGGCGTCTTGGAGTTCAGCAGTCTTTTCCTTTTCAATAATACACTCCCTCACCCTGGCCGTTGACACCAAAATCTCCACGGCGGGAACTCGCCCCACCCCGTCCGCCTTGGGAACCAATCTCTGGGAGACAACCCCCTTGATAACCCCCGCCAACTGCATGCGGACTTGCCTCTGGTGATAGGGGGGGAAGGTCGATATGATACGGGTTACGGTCTCCTTGGCATCGATGGTATGGAGGGTGCTCATCACGAGATGCCCCGTTTCCGCTGCGGTCAACGCAGTCTCGATGGTCTCGAAATCCCTCATCTCTCCTACCAGGATAACATCCGGGTCTTGCCTCAAGGTGCTCCTGAGGGCATTGGCAAAAGTTCCCGTATCCGAACCCACCTCCCTCTGGTCTACGATCGACTTCTTATCGTCATGGACGAACTCGATGGGATCCTCTACGGTAATGATGTGACACGTCCTCCGGGAGTTGATAATGTCGATCATCGATGCCAAGGTAGTCGACTTCCCACTCCCCGTGGTACCCGTAACCAAGATGAGGCCCCTATTCTCCATGGCGACCTTCCCCACCACCTCCGGCAGGTTGAGTTCCCGAATGCTCTTGATCTGATAAGGTACGATCCTCAAGGCAATGCGGATTTTGCCCCTCTGTTGAAAGATATTGACACGGAAGCGGCCCAGACCGTGGATTTCATATCCCATGTCAACTTCCTTTTCCCTCAGAAACCGCTCCTTCTGCCACTCGTTCATAATCCCCAGGGCCATCTGGTTCACCTCATTGTAATTATACGGCTTGGCCCCCTGCAGGGGTCTGAGGGACCCGTCAATCCTGATGATTGCAGGCTGTCCAATCTTTATATGGACATCCGATGCTCCCTGCGTCAGGGCTTCCAATAGGATTTCATTCAGCTCCACTTTTGATTTCCTCCTCTTTCGCCCGCCCCTTTAGATGAAACCGCTCCACTATTTCCTCCTCGATCTGGAGGCAAACCTCTGGGTTTGCCTCCAAGAAGGCCTTTGCATTCTCCCGTCCCTGGCCGATCCGCTGATCCCTATAGGAATACCATGTCCCGCTCTTCTCGATAGTGTTGTGGTCTACGGCCAGATCCAAGACATCGCCCTCCCTCGATATTCCCTTTCCAAAGATGATATCAAACTCCGCTTCCTTGAAGGGGGGGGCAACCTTATTCTTCACCACCCTCACCCGGGTTCTGCTGCCGATGACTTCCTGCCCCTGTTTGATCGACGCTATCCTCCGAATATCCAACCTCACGGAGGAGTAAAATTTCAATGCATTTCCCCCGCTCGTCGTCTCCGGATTACCGAAGAGCACGCCGATTTTCATCCTGATCTGATTGATGAAGACAACGATGGTCTTTGACTTGCTTATCGTGGCCGCTAGTTTCCGGAGCGCTTGGGACATCAGCCTGGCCTGGAGCCCCATATGGGCATCCCCCATCTCCCCTTCAATCTCGGCCCGGGGAACCAGGGCAGCAACGGAATCGATCACTATCATGTCCACGGCACCGCTCCGAACGAGTATTTCGGTAATCTCCAAGGCCTGCTCTCCCGTATCCGGCTGCGAGATGAGCAAATCATCCGTCTTCACCCCCAATGCACGGGCATAGTTGACATCCAGGGCGTGTTCTGCATCGATGAAGGAAGCAACTCCTCCCATCCTCTGTGCCTCTGCAACGGCATGGAGTGCCAGGGTGGTCTTTCCCGATGCCTCAGGGCCGAAAATTTCCATGACCCTCCCTCGGGGAAGCCCTCCCACCCCCAGCGCAATATCCAAGGCGAGCGATCCAGTAGGGACAACCGGCACATCGAATAAGAGGGCATCGCCACCTAACCTCATGATGGCCCCCTTTCCATACTGCCTCTCGATCTGAGTCACTGCCAAGTCAATGGCCCTCTCCTTATCCCCCTCCCTTACCATGCCTTCATCCTCCCCCCAATTTGAGAACCCTCAGTTCGGTATAAATAGGACCGGTGGGCCTCAAATCGCTTTTGAATAATACAAGCCTCTCCACCCGGAACTCCCCCAAATTGATATGGAGAAGGTCCTCTATTCTCTTGAGGAGCTCGGATTTCCCCTTCCCCGACCTCACTCGCCCCAACGTCAAGTGAGGTTTGAACTCCCTTCCTTCCCCTGGATATCCAATTTCTTGAAGGCAATCTTCAATCGCCCTCTGGAGGGGTTTCACCACCCCGCCACCATCCTCGACCCCCAACCATACGACCCTGGGATTTTCCCGCATAGGAAAAGCGCCCAATCCTTTAACGGCGAGGGAAAAAGGGTTCACCTCCGATACCGCCTTCCCCACGGCACCCATGATCTCATCACACGCCTCTTCGTCGATATTCCCGAAAAACTTCAAGGTAAAGTGAATCCGGCTGGGCTCAACCCATCTTACATCGGCATGGGATTGTTTGAGGTCGTGTTGAACTCGTTCTATACCCTTGGCGATTGCGGAGGGAAGTTTTATAGCCAAGAAAGACCGTATCTTCGACATATTGAGGAAAAGAGACCGGGTTGATTTCCGCCTCCATGGGAGAACCTACTTCCAATATTCATCTTCTCGAATACCAAAATCTTAGCATCTTTCTGCCAAATGTCAAACAAAATTGGGCAGCACCTTCAGAGATGGAACACCCAGTAACAGTAAAAATCCGGCAAACCACCTTCGGGGTCTCTTACGCTTGGACATGCTACGCTCATAGACGCACTCGTGTAACTCTCATAGCGGAGTATTTCCTTTTTCGCTTCAACGAAACATAATCCCCCTTTGCTCATTTACTATAGGCATACCGTAAAAAGGCCAGGAATAACCTTTGAACTTAACGATTCGAAGCCGTAGCCAAACCTTTACGTTTCAGCACAAAGCCGATGAGCTTATATATTTCGGCAACAATGAATATAGTCGAGGCCGCAAATATGGCTATTGCCCAGTCCATCAGGGTCAAGGCGTAGGTATGAAAGGGACCTTGGAGAACGGGTAGGTAAATTACAAAGCCGAGTATTACGCATTCCCAGGCTATTGCCAATAGTAACCATTTATTGGTGGCAACGCCAATCTTAAACAGGGAATGTTCTAGTGAACGGCAGTTAAAGGCATTGAAGAACTGAATTAATATTAAGGTAACGAAACACATACTCTGGCACTCAATGAAGCTCCGCCCGGAATGTAACGCCCACAGGAAAATTGCTAAAGATACCAAGCCCGTCCAAACTCCGGCGCCAGCCAGATATCTAAGCACACCTCCAGTAAAGATAGTCTGCCCACGAGGGCGTGGCTTGTGCTCCATAATATCTGGGTCGGGGCGATCTATGGATAAGGCTATAGCCGGTAAACCATCGGTAGCCAAATTGACATACAGGATCTGGATGGCAATAAGGGGTATAGTCCCGGCTGGCAACCCCAAAAGGGGACCAAAGAGGATAGCTGTTGCCATCAGCAAGATTTCACCCAGGTTGCAAGAAAGGAGATAGGTCAGGTATTTCTTGATGTTACCGAAGATGCCCCTCCCTTCCTCCACTGCAGCTACAATAGAGGCAAAGTTATCATCGGTGAGCACCATGTCAGCCGCTTCCTTGGTGACATCGGTCCCGGTGATGCCCATAGCCACACCAATATCAGCCTTTTTCAACGCTGGCGCATCATTGATTCCATCCCCGGTCATAGCTACTACGTGTCCCTTTTTGACGAGTGCTTCGACAACTCTCAGCTTATGGGCTGGGGAAACCCTGGCATAGACTTCTATTTTTTCTACCATTGCCTCTAACTCTTCATCGCTCAAGTTATCAATCTCGGATCCAGTGAGGGCAATTCCTTCCTTCAATAAGCCCAATTCCTTGGCGATGGCAACCGCGGTTAACTTATGGTCGCCGGTTATCATCACTGACTTTATCCCCGCTTGGTCACAGAGGCCAATAGCCTCTTTGACCTCTTCCCGGGGGGGATCAATCATCCCCACAAGGCCAGCAAAAACCATATCTTGTTCAACAGCTTCGGTGATCGCAGGGTTAGTTGCGAGGCGCTTATATGCCATGCCTAAGACACGGAGAGCGTCACCAGCCATAGTCTGGGCAACAGATAGGATGCCGCCTCTATCTTCGTCATTGAATTCCCTTTCTTCCCCATGAGCATAGACATAGCTGCAAAAGTTCAGTATGACCTCAAGGGCTCCTTTCGAATATGCAACATTTCCTTGAGGAGTCTGATGGATGGTGGTCATTCTTTTTGTCTCTGAAGAGAAGGGGATTTCATCAATGCGAGGAAACTGGCTATTGAGTTCCTTTTGCCGCAGGCCAGCTTTAGCTGCCACCGCTACTAACGCACCCTCAGTTGGGTCACCCTTGATTCCCCAACCGCCATTTGTGGGAACCAAAGAGGTATCATTGCACATGCACCCTATCCTCAGCAATGTCTGTAAGGAACTATCTTGACCTGGTTCAAGAGTTCTCCCCCTGTGCTGAAAGCCGCCCTCTGGCTCGTAACCCACTCCGGAGACATCAATCAACTTACCATCGACGTATACACAGCGTACTGTCATCTGGTCCTGGGTCAAGGTGCCGGTTTTGTCGGAGCAAATATATGTGGTGCAGCCCAAGGTCTCTACCGCCGGGAGCCTCCGCATCAAGGCATGGCGTCTTACCATCCGCCGGACACCGAGGGCCAAACTGATAACAACCACGGCCGGCAGTGCTTCAGGAACAGCAGCTACTGCCAGAGCTACTCCCCAGATGAACATCTCCAGAATCTTATGGCCTCTCATAATGCCGAGCCCAGATAGAACAAAACAGAGGATCAAGGCACCGATGGCAATCCACCTTCCCATACGATCGAGGTTAATTTGGAGTGGAGTCCGCTCTGCCTTGACTTCCTGGAGCATGCCGGCAATTTTTCCAAACTCGGTCGCCATACCTGTATCAGTTACAATGGCCGCACCCCTGCCATAGACAACCACTGTTCCCGTAAACACCATATTCCGCCTGTCGCCGACGCTTAACTCCCCCTCTATGGATTCCCTTATTTTCTCTATGGGAACGGATTCTCCGGTCAGGGGGGCTTCATTTGTCCTCAAGTTGACGGCTTTGGTAAGGCGAGCGTCCGCCGCTATCCGGTCCCCAGTCCTGAGAAGGATTATGTCACCCTGCACCAATTCCCGGGTAGCTATTTCTATTTCCATTCCGTCTCTTAATACTGAAGCTTCCGGCGCCGACATCCTTTTTAGGGCTTCCATAGCCCGCTCAGCTCTATACTCCTGAATGAAGCCCAGGCCGCAAGCAAAAAGGACGATAATAAAAATAACAATGGCATCGGCCACTTCGCCCAAGCTCGCTGACAAGGCTACGGCAACGAGGAGGACAATAATAATGACGCTCTTGAACTGTTCAAGAAAAATTGCCCAGGGTGAGACCTTCTCCTTTTCCACGAGTTCATTGGGACCGAATTGAGCAAGGCGCCTCCGAGCCTCCTCCTGGCTCAATCCGGCGGGACTTGATTTGAGGGAGGCTATAACCTCATCCGTTTTCAGGTTGTACCAGTTCTTGCTAACAGCTTCCTCGGCCATTGTTGACCTCTCCCTTCATTTAACGCATGCCATTCCATCCCTTCCATTGATGCCCCTCTATCATTTCCATCACCAGGAGAAATTCAATCTTTAATACTATAATTCAACGGTTGAAGCAACATAAATGGATGGACTGTTCTCTCTACATTAATGTCACTGGGTTAATTCCTTCTGCCGGTCAGCGAAGATGGTCACTGAAAAGGTGAAGATGTGGAGAAGTTTACTGTGGGGGATGTAGATGAAAAAGATGAGGCTGGGGATCACATGGAAGTACCAGAGGAAGTCAGCGTTCAGTTTCATATCTCTGAGGAATTGGGATAAGAAATACCCCCCAAAGGAGACCCAGTCTCTAAAAGGATTTTGAGCTTCTCCCATTTGGTGGCATCTTCCGTTCCCTCAATGCTTCCCTCCAGCCAGATGCCATACGAAAGGCCATCCCACCCAAAAAGAGGAACGCCGTGGGAATGAACATCAGATATTCGTGATAAGGCGTCAGGGGCAAGGACAATCCGAGCCTTCGATGAGCAGCGGAAGAAACGAATTCTCTGTAAAAATGGCGCAAATTCTACAAATAACGTTTGATTTATCCACTTGAATATGCAATGAATTTTCCTTGACAAATGTTACCATATTTGGTACCTACAAAAACGCTGAATTTCTAGACGGCCGGAACTATCACTGCTGTTTTCGTGACCAAAGATTTCTCCCATTGATCGCATCCGCCGATGAGCAAGCCTTTCTCCGATCTGGAACCTTCCGCAACGCCCTTGGCGACTCGACGAAACATCGCCCGGGGAGTTTCCACGATTCGTCCCTGTTCGTCCTTGAGGAGATATCTTCGCTCCAGGACCTTTCGGGCATTGGCCGAAAGAGGGATATCGTCCATATTGGTGGGTTTGCGCTCCATGACGAAAAGCTTTCCCAGGATTCAAGGCACCGTGGCATTGAAAGGGCCTTCGACTAATTGATACAATTATTCTGTTGGCACTGTCAACGGGAACGGGGCGGAAACGTACTCTTTATTCGTCCATGGGACATAGCCTATTATGGAGAAAATGGAAGAGGTAAAGAGTCAAGGTCACATCATTTATCGTCGGGTATCGTCGGGCTTTCTTATTTATAGCTTATTCATAATTGACGGCTTCGTAAAAAGTCCATCTGCTACGTTCCGCTTCAGCCTTCGTCACTGCAGCGTACGTCTATAGTACGCTTCATTCCTAAAGATTTGCGCGCCTTGCATCTGGAGCTTTTTACTGTGCCGTCTGATTTATGACTTTTTACGAAACCATCATAATTTATAAACCAGATGATCAAATCGAATCAACTAGATCCGGATTTTAAGAGCGAAATATCAAAGGAGCCTGGCGGGGAACACCTTAAGCGATGTTTCTCCTGTGGCACATGTACCGCCGGGTGTCCCGTCAGGGACATCACTGAAAAGTACAACCCCAGGAAGATCATCCGCATGGCTATCCTTGGCTTGAGGGACGAAGTCCTTTCAAGCGATTTTATCTGGCTCTGTTCCAGTTGCTACTCCTGCTACGAGAGATGCCCCCAGGATGTTAGGATTCCCGAGTTGATGAATGCGATCAAAAATATCGCCGTAAGGGAGGGATACCTGCCAGGAGCATATCGAACGCAGGTCGACCTCTTATGGGATCACGGTCGACTCCTGGAGATCTCCGATTTCGAAAATGAAGAGCGCCAGAGACATGGGCTTCCCCCCATCTATGAGAAGGTAGAAGGGGTTCGTCGTATTCTTAAGGTAACCGGTGTGGATAAGCTTAGAGGCTCCAGGGAAAATTCCCGTGAGGAATAGTTCATGCGATACGCCTTGTACCTCGGATGTACGATCCCGGGAAGGGTCTTGAATTATGAGATCTCAGCGAGAAGGGTTGCCGAAGGGTTAGGCATCGAGTTGGTTGACATCGGGGACTTCGCATGCTGCGGCTTCCCCGTCAAAGCGGTGAACCGTCATGCTGCCTTGCTGATGGCCGCAAGAAACCTCATCCTGGCCGAAGAAAATGGCCTGAATATCTGCACCCTTTGTAGCGCCTGTACGGGGATGTTGACGGAGGCCAATCGAGAACTGAGGGAAAATACAGACCTTGCCCTTCGCCTAAACCAGGGGATTATGGAATCCACAGGGAGACGCTATCACGGAAGGGTCGAGGTGAAGCATTTTGCCAGGGTACTTTACGAGGATATCGGGCTGGGGAGGATAAAGGAGAGGATTGTCGTAGACCTCAGCGAGTTGAACCTTGCCCCCCACTATGGATGTCACTACCTCAAACCCTCCGATATGTATCACCACATCGAAGACCCCGAAAATCCCGAAAGCCTGGATCAGCTCATTGAGGTCACTGGGGCTCATTCCATCCACTATGAGGGGGAAAACCAGTGCTGCGGCGGGGGGATCTTGGCAATGGACGAAGAGACGGCCTTAGCCATGACCAAGGGAAAACTCGATCACATAAAAGCCGCCCACGGGGATGCCATGGTTTTGATCTGCCCCTTTTGTGACATCATGTATGAGTTCAATCAGAGAAGGATTGAAAGGGCCTTCACGACCGAATTTAAGCTGCCCGTCCTCTTCTATCCCCAGATTTTAGGGTTGGCTATGGGTATACCACCCGAAGAGCTGGGGCTTCATCTCAATCGAGTCAAGACCAGGCACTTAATGGAGAGGGTTTTTCCATCAGAAGAGCGGTCGAGTAAATAATGAGAAGCTCGAATAAACCCACATTACACACATCCGACTCCTCGGAAACTATCATCGGATCGGTGATGGTAGTCGGTGGCGGAATTGGGGGAATCCAGGCCTCTATGGATCTCGCTGAGTCGGGATTTAAAGCCTACATAGTGGAAAAGAACATGAGCATCGGGGGTACGATGGCCCAACTCGATAAAACTTTCCCCACCAATGATTGCTCCATGTGCATCCTGTCTCCCAAGCTGGTGGATGCCGGCCGTCATCGAAATATCGAGCTGCTGACCAATTCCCAGGTGGAAAAAGTTGATGGACAGCCGGGACACTTCCGAGTAACGGTGCGGAAAAAAGCCCGCTACGTCGATCTGAACAAATGCAAGGCATGTGGGGATTGTATTGAGGTCTGTCCAGTCCTCTTGCCAAATGAGTTCGAAAGGGGTTTAGTAGATCGTCATGCCATCTATCAGCTCTACCCTCAGGCAACCCCAAGCGCTTATGGCATCGATAAACGGGGAACCCCTCCCTGTCGAGCTCAATGCCCCCTCCATGTGAGCGCCCAAGGATATATTGCCTTAATTTCGGTGGGGAAATTCGAAGAGGCCCTGTCACTGATTAGACGCCAAAATCCCTTCCCCGGGATTACGGGCCGTATCTGTACCCGTCCGTGCGAAAAGCCGTGTCAAAGAAAAGAT
>JAUWDQ010000068.1 GCA_030608745.1 Pseudomonadota bacterium
GGGTTGAATTCTTGGGGATAAAGGCCAGGATGCCTGAAGAAGAGCTGTCATCTCTTCAATTCCAAAGTGGTTAGCTTTATGGCCTTCTAACAAATCGCTGAAGTCCGACCTGCAAAATCACTGGCGCTCTTTTGCAGGCGGTTTCGCTCCACCGTTGGCTATTAAAGACCACGACGTCCAGGGAAAGAGCATGTCGGCATTCGGAATAGGTACTTTTCGAGAACAGAAACGTGGAGTGAACAGAACGATTGGTTGGTTCTCGGAGACAGCCAAAAAAGACATATCCCCGTAAGGATGGATTGAGAAAACCCGGTTCCGCCCGTCCCGGATCCTTGTTTTCTCCTACTGTGCGAACTTCTTACGCTGACTCAGTAATGCTTCAGTGATCGGGCTTTGCGTACACTCAGTGACAACATTGATACAAGCCGGTAACCCAGAGGCGAGGGCCCTTTGTAGGGCGGGAGCAATGTCATCAGCGTCTTGAACTAATTCGCCATACCCACCCAGATCTTCCACTATCTTATCATACCTGATCAAGCCAAGTTCAGTGCCGACTACCCGCCGATCCCCATAAAGGCCCAACTGATCGTTCTTGATCATCCCCCAGGCACAATCGTTGCCGATCACGGCTACAAATGGAGTGCCTAATTTCTGTTGAAGCGCTAATCCACTTGTCAACCTTGTGGTGCCAAAGTCGTGCTCAAAATGAGAAATGTGGGTTGTATTGGCTTATACCCCTTCGCTCATCATTGAGGCATAAAGGCCATGGGCAATCCCCTATGACCTTAAATCTCAGCCCTAGGCCTTGATGATCTTTGCCCTTGCCGATCGAATTCCCTTTGTTGCATTTCTGGTGTCCACGACGAGGGATGCGTTATTCACGATCCATTGGTAGTCATACTCACTGTGATCGGTGATGATCACGACCAGGTCCGCCTCTCGAAGCAGCTCTTCTGTCAGCGGCTTCGAGCTCATGGTGAAGTTATATTTCCTCATTGGGTGGAGTTTGGGCACATGGGGATCGTTATAGGTGATTTTCGCCCCCCTGTCCTGAAGCAACTTCATAACGGCCAGGGCCGGGGATTCCCGAATATCATCGATATTCCTCTTGTAGGCCACCCCTAAAATCAAAATGTGGGCCCCCTTAATGCTCTTTCCCCTTTCATTTAATGCGTCATTGGCCTTAGAGACCACGTAGTAGGGCATGGAGACGTTGATTTCCCCCGATAGCTGAATGAACCGAGTCGTAAAGTCGAACTCCCTGGCCTTCCAGGAGAGATAGAAGGGGTCGATGGGAATGCAGTGGCCTCCCATTCCCGGCCCCGGGTAGAAAGGTGAGTAGCCAAAAGGCTTGGTGGAGGCAGCTTCGATGACCTCCCAGATGTCGATTCCCATCCTGTCTGCCAGTATCTTGAGTTCGTTAACCAAGGCGATGTTGACGCTGCGATATATGTTTTCCAGAAGCTTCGTCATTTCTGCCACTCGAGCATTAGACACTGTGACCACATCATCAATGATTTGTCCGTAGAGAACTTTGGCCACCTTTTGGGAGTTTGATGTTATGCCTCCAACCACTTTGGGGATGGATTTGGTAGTATATGCGGGGTTTCCCGGATCCTCCCTTTCCGGGGAATAGGCCAAGAAGAAATCCTCTCCTTCCCGCCATCCCTTTGCTTGAAATTTAGGCAGAAGAATCTCCTCCGTTGTTCCGGGATACGTTGTACTCTCCAAGACGATAAGTTGTCCCTTTTTCATATACTCGGCGATCTGACGGGCGGTGTTTTCGATATAGACGAGATCGGGTTCCATCTTTTCCGTCAGGGGTGTGGGAACGCAAATGAGGATGCTGTCCACCTCTGCCAGGCGACTGAAATCCGATGTGGCCGAAAAGATTCTGTTCCTCACGAGATCCCCAATCTGACCGGTGGGAACGGATTGGAGATAACTTTTGCCATCATTGAGGAGATCGACCTTCTCAGGGTCAATATCGAACCCGAGGACGGGAAACCGCTCCTTACCAAACCTTACCACCAGGGGCAGCCCCACATATCCCAGGCCTATGATCCCTATGATGGCACTCCGCTTCTCAATCTTTTGGATGAGCTCTTTCATTACTAACTCTCCCGAAAGGTTTTCAACGTTGGTCTCAATTGCATCTCTCCCTCCGCCCGAAGAACTTCTGGGAGGTGTGAGGCAAAGGGACACCGTCTTGACTAACCGCGGCGGATATCATATATGTTCAATGAGACGTTGTCAATCGATCATTGGATGGGGGTGCCTCAACTTTATGGACAATTTCGCTGTTCATGGTCATAATCCTCGGCAGTAGTGGGAGTGCCCTCCATCACGAAAATCTGGGAGGTTTGTCGTGCTCGGTCGCTTGTCAAGCTATTTTGGCGAATTGAGTCCGATTAAGTTGGCCGAATACTCCAAGCCAATCGCTTGGATTCTTCGGTGCTTCAGGATGGTCTATTATATCTTCGATGAATTCGTTGAGGATAACTGTTTACAAACTGCGGCCTCGTTGGCGTACACCACCCTGTTATCCCTGGTTCCCCTTGCCGCTATCTCCCTGGCCATCCTTTCCCGTTTCAAGTTCTCCCCGGAGACAGTCCAGGATCTGCTAATGCAATATCTGCTCCCCACGGCTTCGGCTTCCTTCCAGGAGGTTATTGTTGAAAATATCCAAAAATTTGCGAGAAATACCGCGGCCCTGAGCATTATTGGGGGTTTATTTCTTGTCATTGCCGCCGTTGCCTTGCTCAACACCATTGAAGGCTCGTTTAATTCCATTTGGCGAGTCACGGAGAGGAGGAACCTTCTGAGCAAATTCACGGCCTTCTGGAGCATCATCACCTTTTCGCCCATCCTCATGGGGGCCTCCATCGTCTTGACCAGCAAGTTTTACCGTGTTGGATTGGTTGGAAGCTTGCTTGAGCATGAGTTTATTAGGAGCTCAATTGAGTACTTTCTCCCCTTGCTAGTCATTTTCGGCGTTATCTTTTTGGCCTACCGAGTTCTTCCCAATACCAAGGTGAACGCCTTTCCCGCCGCCATCGGGGCCATTGTGGCCACGGCATTATTCTCCTATGCAAGATGGGGGTTTGGAATCTATGTTACCCAATACGCCACTTTCAACAAGATTTACGGGATGCTGGGTATTCTCCCGGCCTTCCTGATGTGGATCTATATCTCGTGGGTGATCGTGTTATTTGGGGCAGAGGTGACCTTTACCTTTCAGTATCACCGGCTGGACCCGGAGGAGAAGAGGGCATCCCCAGGCGACCCTCTATACAATCCCTATTATGGGGTTAGGGCGGTTTTAGCCCTCAGGGATCATTTTCATGGCGGTAAGGGCCCCGTTTCCGCGGTTGAGCTGGCTAATAGCCTGAACATCACATACGAGTTGATGGACGAGATTTTATCGAATTTGAAAAAGAACAACATCGTGGCCGGTGTTGACGAAGCCAGGGAGCACTTTCTCCCTGCAAGGGATCTCGACCAGGTAACGCTGAAGGAGATCGTGGAAACAATGCAGGGGGAAAATCTCGTGACGGCCTCCTTGCCAAAGGATCACCAGAAAGAGGTGATTGGGGATATTTTTGAGAAAGCAAGGGAGGCAACGGCTGAAATGTTGAGTCATACCACGATCAGGGACATCTCGACAAGAGTACGGAGCGAGGGTTAAAGGGAGAAGGTTCGCTGAGGCCGAAGATTTTTCAGGAGGCTGTAGAGGGTTTTCCCCTGACTTCTCAGGAGTTTCTTGATCCGGAGGCTCATATATTGATCGCGATGGACCATTCCATCCCCGGTTTTTCCACTCAGGAAGGCCTCGATGAGAAGTTTATCAGCATCCTGTGGTGTTAGCCTTCGCGCCAGGATACGCTGTTTCCGTAATTCCTCGTGAGGGCCCAGGGGGCAAAGGACAGCATCTTCCCCACATTATCTTCCGTGATCATCTCTTCCTGTAGCTTCTCCAGTTTATCTCGTGAATACTTGGATAGGTCTATACAACGAAAGGGAGTTCCGTTTCGTTCACATTAGGTTTTTACCGCCCTGAACTCGAAAGGAAGTTCCAATGTCATGAGGATTGCCCGAATGGCCTCAATTGCGGAAGAATCTGGCGGTTTGTCGAGTTTTCCCCTTGGCCTTTGGGTGGATCCTTTATGGAGAGCTCGTAAGATGCCGAACAATTTTTCTTTGAGGCGAGGACCGTTCCTTTCCCTGAAACCCACCCCGTATTCGCTCATCTCAAGGGTGATGATGTCGGGACATTCCCTTTCAAGGATCTCCTTGAGCCTTGGCAGGCCATTGGGATCCCGATGAATAGTCCCGACAAGGGTCAAGGAGACCATGGATCACCCTACAGTTGCGGTTCTGCGGCATTACCAGCGGTTTTCGTGAATCCTTGAAACATCATAACGATTCGCTTTGGGCTTGTGTTCTGCTGGATAGCCAATGGGAATCAGAGAAAAGGGTATCACATGTTCCGGAATGCCCAAGAGTTTTCTGAGGCCAGCAACGCGCTCCTCTCTCGGATAAACTCCCAACCAGACGGCCCCTAGCCCTTTTGCTTGGACGGCAATGAGAAGATTCTCCGTGGCTGCCGAACAATCTTGACCCCAGAGCCCATCGTGTCTGTCCAATTGTAGATCGCCACAAACGAGAATTGCCACAGAGGCCTCTCTTACCATCTGGGAATATGGATGATAGTTGGGAATCTCATCAAGAATTTGACGATCATTAATCACGATAAAGTGCCAAGGCTGTTCGTTGCCCGCGGAAGGAGCACTCATCGCCGCTTCTATCAGCTCTTTTATCAGTTGGTCGGATACCGGTTGTGTGGTGTATTTCCGGATACTTCTCCTGGAAAGAATTGCATCTATCGCATCCATTTTTTCACCTCTCTTCCGAATTTTTCAAACGACACCCTCACTAATTCCGCACTTATGCTTTCGCTCTCCACTAATCCGGCCTATTCTGGGCTGCCCCTCATTCAACGCGCTGGGGAAAAGGGGTGATGTTCTCGCATCCGTCCTCAGTGACCACCAGATTCTCTTCCAGGCGAACGCCACCGAATCCATCTACATAGATTGCCGGCTCAACGGCAAAAACCATGCCCTTCTCCAGCACGTCCTGGCTGAGTGGGTGCAGATTAGGCGGTTCGTGGAATTGGAGGCCGACACCGTGTCCAAGCCGATGTTTGAAGCATTCACCATACCCTGCCTGCTCTATGACTTTTCGGGCGATTCCGTCCAGGTCGGCTGCCCGTACACCTGGTTTGATTGCATCGATGACTGTGTTGACTGAATCCTGGACAATATCGAAGATTTCCTTTGCCTTGGCATCCGGTTTTCCGACGAAGAATGTCCGGGTGAGATCGTTGAAATAGCCATTGGTCATAGCGTCCAGCTCTACCAGGACGGGCTCTCCCTCCGCCAGGCGTTTTGAAGATGACATGCAGAACGGACGCCAGGAATTCACGGAGTTGACGCCTGACATCACGAAACAGTATCCCCGCGCCCGCTTCACGTTTTTGTACCCAACACCTTTTCCGTAGATCCTGCCTTCAACCGCTCCAGCAATCTCCGATTCCTGAACATCAGGGCGAATCATCTCCCTGGCGGCCTCGTAACCCATGCAGGCAACCTCGTTTGTGGTTCGTAGTTGCTCGATTTCCATCTTCGACTTGACGATGCGCGCCCTCATAAGCGTGCCGGTGGCGTCAATCCACTTCGCTTCAGGCAGGGCAGCCATAAAGGTATTCAAGGTCTTGGGAGCCACAACGCGGGTTTCAGCTGCAACATTATTACCGCCGACGAGTTCAAAGTTCCCCTCGTAGCCCACTACGGCCTTATTATAGTCTTTTTCCCGCCACCACTCTTTCAGGAGTTTTGCCGTTTCCGTTGTTGGATCAATTGTGGCCTGCATACTGCTGAAGCTGTAAGTTCGCTGGTCCTTCACCCATCCATCTGCCGAGTAGTCCAGCTCTGAATAGGGTAGGATTAGGGTCGGTTCCCCATCTACGGGGAACGCGACCAGTGATGCCCCGATGACCGGCCAATATCCCGTTAGATACAGTACGTTTTCAGGCAACCTGCACAGGAGAATGTCAATGCCGTCTTCATTCATCATGCGCTTGGCGCGCTCAATACGTTCCTTGTCCATATATCAGTTCTCCTCCTTTCCGTTGGGTTCAATAACGCCATCGGTCGCGTTATACACGGCGTGGCTGTTCGTGAGAATGAAACCATCCGGCGTGAAGATGAATCCAGAGCCACTGCCCCGCACCTCTTGAGGAAGGCGCAGATTATTTGCCTGTCGTCCTCTCAGTCACTGATGAACATCGATATTGACAACCGAAGGACTGACCTTTTCCGCCGCACTGATAACTGCCCGTGAATAAACATCGAAGAGATTGTCATGAGAATCAGGGTCGGTTTCAAAGATGTGCCTATTCTCAATATTGGGGCTATAGTTTCATATCCATCATCTTCCTTGTCTGCCGCACCTTTCGAGGAGCAGCCAACCAGACAAAGAGGCAGGATACTATGCTGATGGAGGCGGCCAGGACAAAGGCCCATTGGTAGCTTTGAGTTTTGTCAAAGATGAATCCCGCCACCCAGGCCCCCAAGGCACATCCCATCCCAATCGATCCTTCTACGAGGCCATAGATAAAACCGAATCCCCTTCCTTGAAAAAGGTCAGCGGCCACGGACATGAACATCGGGGCCGTTACCCCCCAGCCCGAGCCGAAAAAAATAACAAAGGGATAAACGAGGTTCCTTTCCCCTGTGGTTTCTAACAGGAGGAGGGAACATATCCCCAGGCAGATGCATAGCACACCGAGGGTGAACGTCTTTTCACGTCCAATGGAATCTGAGAGCCATCCCCAGAAGATACGAAAGGCCGAGGAAATAATCCCTATGAAAGCGAAGATGAAGGCCGCCGTCATCTTGTTTATCCCCGTATCAACCAGGAACCGTACATGATGAACGAGGACAATATATACGCCGGTGATGACACAAAAGGGAAAGATCATGAGGGCCCAGAACCTTCCGGTTATGACAGCCTTTTTAAAGGTCCAGTCCGTCTTCGACCAGGCGGTGTCCATTACCTCAAGCCTTGTCCCTTCGGACGATTCTCCTCCTTTCACCCCATCGGGTTGAAGGCCGAGCTCTTGAGGTTTATGGCGCAGGAATAGGGTATTCAGGGGGAGCACGAAGATCAAGCCGAGCAACCCGAGCGCCACAAAGGCAAGGCGCCATCCCCACAAGGAGATGAAGTACTGCGACAGGGGAACTAAAATGAAGGCTCCCAAACCAACGCCCGACACCGCGAGGCCACTGGCCGTTCCCCTCTTTCTTTCAAACCAATGGGCGAGGATGACCGTAACGGAGACGATTCCGATGGAGGTACCCCCAGCTGCCGCGATCACCCCAAACATGAGATAAAATTGGACGAGGCTCTCTATCAATGAGCAGAAGATGAGGCCCAAGGCCATGAGTAGTATCCCTGGAACGATGACTCGGCGGGGACCGAAGTGGTCGATCAGTGCCCCTACAAGAGGGGCCATGATCGTGTAAGTTATGAATGCCATGGACTGGACCCCTGCTGCACCACCTCGACTCCAGCGAAACTCCTCCAGCAGTACTACATAGAAGACCGAAAAGGCACCCCTGGCTCCAAACCAAAAGGCCACCGAGACCATGCTAACTCCGACGATGACCCAGCCGTAATAGACACGACCAAAACGAACCTTTCCTTTCATCAAGTCCATTTCACCTCAATCCCCTCCTCAAGGAAACCTGAATCCCGATATTCCGTTCATAGCTTGCCGGACTCATACTCCTCACGGCCTTCAATCTGGCTGATGTAAAGACTCTAAACCAGTACTCTTATTTTACACGATACTTATCTACCACTTCTCCATTTAGCTCGATACCCAGACCCGGTGTATCTGGAATAGAAATGTAGCCTTCGCCATCTATTTCAAAATGCGGATGACAGAGTTCATTCCTGAGGGGAGAGTCGGAAATAGCGTATTCCATCCAGGAATCCTGGGGCATTGCCGCCAAAACGTGAAGAGTTGCGGCCAGGACGATGTCGGTATTCCAACAGTGAGGCACAAATTGCACTCCGTTTAGATAAGCCAACTGAGCGATTTTCATCATAACTGATATTCCCCCGACACGTCCTGCGTCGGCCTGTACGACATCTAAATGAACTCGTTCAATGAGATCGAGATACGGGTATACCGAGGTTTCAGCTTCCCCTGCTGCTATTCTCACGCTTACAGCGCGCATGAGTCTTTCATATCCCCTTAAGTTATCCGGATCTAGCGGATCTTCAAACCAGTAGACGTCAAAGTCTGACAAAGCATTTGCATATTTTATGGCGGTCGCTACGTCCATACTTTCCCCAGCGTCGACCATCATCGCCGCGTCACCGATACTCTTCCTTATGGACTCAACCATTTTCATATCTTTTTTAAAGCTCTGTCCTCCGAAAACCCCCCATCCAAATTTTATTCCTCGAAAGCCTCTTTCAATCAATTCTCCAGCGTTCTCGATTACTTTATCAGGTTCGGGTGGGAATAAGCAGCTAGCATATGCGGGAACTTTATGCCGAAAGGCTCCACCCAGCATTCTGTAAACGGGCAGATTAACCGATTTTCCGAGGATATCCCACAACGCAATCTCAATTCCGCTCATTACTTGGAGGAGTGAACCTCGACGTCCATAATGGCACGCCTTGATATTGATTTTTCTCATTAACCTTTCGATATCCAAGGGATTCTCCCCAATAAGTATGTCGTTCATTCCACAAGAATCCTTGTGCGAAAACTCCGCATCCATAATTCCCTTGGCAACTTGGGGGTTTGTGTCCGCCTGACCAATACCAACAATACCATCATCCGTAAGTACTTTAATAATAACAGCGTCTTGGGAACTATCGGCGATGTCTTTTCGGTCGGGAATTGCTAGTAGAATTGTTTCAAGCTTTGTTATCTTCATTTCTCCATCCTCCCTTTAAATATTGGTTTTGACTATATAATTTTGCTCCATTTTTCTGAAACTTCCCTGTTAATCTTCGTTGAAAAGCCCCCAAGTTCACTCTTTAGCAAATAAATCATTACATTGGTTTACTGCAACAACCCAAGCTTCTCCAAGATTTCTCTTAGGTCCTTCTTATCCTCGGGGACGAGAGAAGAAAGAGGAGGTCTTACCGGTCCTCCCCGGAGGCCGAGCAAATCGAGCGCTTCTTTTATCACAGGAATACTATTGCTCCTTCCTCTTCGAGAACGCAGCTCTTGGATAGGCTCCAACTTCTTTTGTATCTCATGGGCAGTATCATAGTCCCCGCGCATGAGGGCCTCGTGTAAACGAAGAGGCAATTCGGGGATAAAATTTACCACTCCCGAAGAGAACCCTCTAGCACCCAACATATAGTAATATGGGGCATCCAATTCTCCCCCTGCCACTCCGCCGCAAATTGGGAGGATGCGATCACCCAATACATCTGCCATTTTTCGAAACCAGTGGACATCCTCGGCTTCATCCTTTACTGCAACGACATTTTCAATATTAGCCAACCGCTGGATAACATCAAAGCTTGCAGCAGCTCCAGGGAGTCTGTGAATGATAACACCGAGACTCACTTGTTTTATTATTCTTATGTAGTATTCAAACAGGCCATGATCTTGGGCAGGCATCTTTGGGGGCCTTATGATTAAAAACTCCCCCTTTTTTTCTTCTGCATACTGTGCAAGCTCGATGGCATCTTTCAAACTTACTCCAACCGGACTGATCACAACCATTTCACCACGGGAGTCTTCTATGACCGTGCTGATTACTCTCTTTCGCTCCTGTTGCGTCAAAGAATCAAATTCTCCTGTTCCTCCACCAGGTACCACAATTGAGACGCCTTTTTTCTTGAGAAATCGGGTGTTCTCGATTAATCCCTCCATATCTATTTCATCTTTTTGGGTAAAAGGTGTCACAAGGTAGGCATGAACTCCTATCAACTTATTTATTAAATCCTTTCTTTTCATTATGTAGCTCGTATTATTAGAAAAAGTACTTTTTCACCCCTGTCTACTGTTTCTAATTTCGAAAGACGTTTCTAACGATCTTACGCACCTAGGTTTACTGTTTTTTCGGGTAATTTCCGTATTTTCTAGCCGAACTGTACATTGTCAGGATATTTTCTGGCCCCACATCAGCTTGTATATTATGGACTGCGCAGAGTACGTAGCCCCCTCCGGGAGCCAGATCCTCTATTCTCTTCTTCACTTCTAATTCAACCTCCTCCGGTGATCCATACGGAAGGATTTTTTGAGTATCGATCGCACCCCAGAATGTGAGTTTTTCTCCGAACTCCTTTTTAAGCCTCTGCGTACTCATATCCGCTGCGCTGACCTGAACCGGGTTAAGAATATCTACGCCTAGTTCTATGAAATCTGGAATGAGCGGGTACACACTTCCGCAAGAATGGAAAAAGAGATAGGCCTCAGTTTGGTTAGTAATAAAACTCCATAATTTACTGTGAAAGGGTTTTACCAGTTTTCTGTACAGCGAAGGAGAGATGAGAAGACGATCCTGTATTGCCACATCGTCCCCAACAATGACAACCTGTACATATTCTCCAACTGCGGAGAGAAAATGATCATAAAGGCCAATCATAAAATCACAAATCCTGGACAACAGTTCCTTGACAAGGTTCTCCCGAAGGGCTAAATCTTCCAGAAAATTACCGAATCCTCGAAGCAAGAAGGCAGTTTCAAAGATACCTTGTTGGGGTGCATCGGCAATTATTGCATAGTCCGTATCGTTGAAAAGAGCTTCTGCCCGTTTTCTGAGACCTTCCACCTTTTTTGGTTCATAAGGGTCAGGGAGGGTATATCTATTTAAATCCCCAGGGGATTGAATGTTTGCGAGCGGATGATCCACAGGGTCATAATATAAACTGCTCTCAGACTTTTTCCAAACGATTCCCCATTCATCCTTGTAGGAATCACCCTTATCTTCCGGTGTTTTGCGCGTTTTTGAAGGATTCATTCTCACATAGCGCGTATCCACTCCGAGTAGCTCCAGTATCTGTTCATCCGGAATAACATGATCACGCATAAATGTTTTGGTTTCTGCTTCGATCCCAAGATGGAGTTTCAATTTATTGTAGGCTTCAGCTTCAATAGTGGTCATCATTGCGCCCAAGTCGAGCGGGATCCTATCGGGTTCTTTGTGTCGCAAGCTC
>JAUWDQ010000250.1 GCA_030608745.1 Pseudomonadota bacterium
CACCCTTTTCGAAACGGCCCTTTCCCCTTCTCGAATCGGTGTGTTCTTGGAGGCCTTCTAAGCTGATGGAGGGCATGACGTTGCCCAATTTGGCAATGCGATCCACCACCTTCTCGTCAATCAGGGTTGCATTGGTATAGATGTGAAAGCCCACATCCCCATGTTTCTCGAAGAGCTCGAAAAGATCCATCCTCAGAAAGGGCTCCCCTCCCGTTAAAAGCACGAGGTGTATCCCCATCTCCTTTCCCTCGGCGATCACCCGATCGATGGTCTCCAGCTCCAACTCCTCCCCTTGCGAATAGTCACCCGAATAGCATCCATCACAGTTCAGGTTGCATCTCATGGTCGGACTGATGAGAAGGACATCGGGTGGATAGACTCCCGTCTTCGCCTCGAATTCCTTTCTCCTGTTAGTACCAACCAATAACTGATTGACAATGAAGTTAGTGATGATCTTCTTGCGGTGAAGGGCATTGGTCTCCTTCAATATCCTCTTCGCCACTTGAATCCCTGGGTGTCTCTGTTTGAAGAGATCCCTGATCCACCGGATCTTCCTCCGGTAGGATTCCTTCTTAGGGATCTTTTCGGCCAGATAGGTTAGGCGGATTAAACCTTCATCGGATGTGTTGGCCAAAAGCGAAAGGGCACTGGTCATAAATTTCTCAAGGGAATAGTGCTTCATCTTCATGTAGACATTCATTTTAGACATTCATCCCCCCTTCTCCACGAGATTCTACCTCCACAACAAACTCCGCAGGTAAAGCATACAGATCTTAAAGGTATCAACCACCGGCCTGAAATGGCTCGTAGTGATCCCATTGATGGCGTCGCTGGTAATTGGAATGTTTACCACACTATACCCCTTTTTGCAAGCCTTGATAAGCAGCTCCATCTCAGTTTCGTAGGTTGAGGTGGTCAGCTTTAGGTCTCTGAGCACGTCGGTACGGATGAGGCGGTATCCGGATTGACTGTCGTTTATCAAAGTCTTGGTAAGCCGCGAAACGGCTTTCGCTCCCAATCGGTTCCAGAAACACCTCAGCCAGGGCATTTCGTTGAACTGGGTAGCCCTGGATCCGATGATGATATCCGGACTCTGCTTCCGGTACAGCTCTACAAACCGCGGGATCTCAGCGGCGTCGTGTTGGCCATCAGCATCAATGGTAATGACCGCTTCATACCCGTGCTCCATCACATAGGTGAAACCCGTTCGAAGGGCACGGCCCTTTCCCTTGTTCCCGCGGTGTTGTAAGAGGGTAACCCCCATCTCCCTTCCAATTCGTGAGGTGGAATCCGTCGATCCATCGTCTACGACGATGATATCATGATGGCTCCTCTTTACCCCTTCAATCACCCCCTTTAGGGTCGCTTCGGCATTGTAAGCGGGTATAAGTACGCACAATCGGCTCAAAGTGAGTCCCCGTAAATCTCCCTGATGGCACCGAAGGGGAAATCCACCATAAGCCTCTCCAACCTCTCCTCGGTGCTCTTGATCTTTCCGTGACAGACGAAACGCTTGCTCACGGGCAATGGAATTTTCGGAGGATCGGGATCGAATTCGGAGGGATGGAGGAAAATCACTGCTGGTATCCCTTGACAATTCAACTCCCCCATGGCCTTCCTAATCATCCCGTAGGGGAAAACCCTCAAGCCCCACCCTCCCCCTATGGGTACATTCCCCACCCAGGTATTCTTGACGAGGGGGGGAAATTCCTCAATCTTCCCATGGTCCGTCTGGATCGTATAGGGCTTCCTGGAGGCGCTCGGAATCCCGATAATCCTCAGAGGGGCAATGCTGGAATCATATCGGAATCCATTTGCCGCCAAAATAGGTAAGGCCCAAAGGGAATTCCCCCGTCCCCTTCTAATAGACCACTCCGGGGCCCTATAACCAAGAACCTGACCGCCGGTAACCTCTTGAATGACCCTCTTCGATCGGGTCAGATCCCTATTGAACTCATCTGGAGTCATTTTATAGACCTGTGTGTGGCCGAACCCGTGGGAAGCGATCTCATGGCCTTCTTCCGCGATCATCTTGATCACCTCGGGGAGCCGTCGGGCGACGTACCCGAGAACGAAAAAGGTCCCGAAAACCCTGTGTTTGGAGAGGATCTCCAGGATCTTCGTGACGTTTTTCTCCACCCTGCTCTCACAACGATCCCACTCGGATGGAGGAAGGATGGTTTCGATATTACAGATATGAAACCAATCCTCCACATCGACGGTTATGGCATTGAGGACTTTCCTCATCGAGGTGCCAAGAATCTCCTCATATCCCTGTCGTAAAGAAACGTTAAAAGTGTCAAGACCCTGCCCAAGACGGGCCAAGGGTCTTGTCTCGAAATTATATCATAGCAGGTATTCTCATGGAAGAAGTCGAAAAAATGGGGGGAGAGGCGGAATCGATTGGGGTTTTTGAGGAAGTGGAAGAGATCCCCGGGAAGAAGCCAGCGGCAACGTCTGCCAACCTCATAGGTGAGGACGGGGTTGAAGGACTCACCCTTTGCCATTCGGTAAATGAGATAGGGGAAATCGACCCCGGAGAAGATGGCCAACTGCAGAGACCCCCAGAACCGCGGATTTACCTCCATCAGCTTGGGGGTATTATCCTTGGGATCCATTTTAAACTCGACCATGGCCACACCGAACCAATCCAGGGCCTTGAGTAGTGACAGCCCCAGTTCCAAAACTTGAGGGTGTGAGACCGACTCCCTCAGGGTGCTGGGACCACCACTGATGGGATATTCCCTCAAGCGCCGATGGACAAAGGCCGCCTTCACCTTTGAATCTTCACCGAAAAGGGCCGATACCCCGAGGGAATCCCCTTCCGGAGGGATACGCTCCTGAACCAGGGGAAGGGGATACTTTTGGTGAACTGCCAAGTAAGCCGGCAGAAGGTCTTGAGCTTCGGTTACGTAACGAATACCAAAAGCTCCGGAGCTAACCCGGGGTTTAATGACGGCCGGAAGTGAAACCCGGCTTGTCTTCACTTCATCCGGGGTCTTGAAAAAGTAGGTCCTTGGACAGGGAATCCCATTTTCCATGGCGAACTTCAGCAGCCGCTCTTTATCCCGGACGAACTGAATCTTTTCATACGGTGCAATGGGGAGGAAGACCAGCGGATCGAAGAGTTCCCGATGCCGTGCGAGCAGGAGCAACGTCTCCTCTTCCATCGGAAAGATTGCCCTGTAACCGGTTGTAACCTCCCACCGTAGGCGTTGGAGAAATCCATCGGGATCCCTGATAGGTGAGGGATATATGACCCGCTGCGAACAGTATTTCGAGAAAAAGGAGGTTGCGATACCGGTGCTCTCGCCAACGGTGACCCGAAGCCCCCTCCTCCCCAGGGAACGGACAACCGCTAACGTCTTTCTCCAATGACCGTCGGTGACGAAAACCCTCATCTCTATCGGCGTGAAGGCGAGTCTAACTCCCTTGATTGATTCGGTGAAGAGGGGGCCTTGCAAAATGACTTTTGGTTGAAAGGATCCCAGCCGGGATTTTCTCTTGGAGGGAATGGATCAGTAAACGATGGAGAACTCCTCAAACTCCCCCAAATACTCTTCCCAGTGGATATCGACCCCTTGGACGTGAGCACCGGGAGGGCCCTTATGGCACCACTCGATCATCTTCTCTACCCCATCCCTCTCCCCTTCGAAGACCGCCTCCACCTTTCCATCCCACCTA
>JAUWDQ010000262.1 GCA_030608745.1 Pseudomonadota bacterium
TTGCCCAACCCCTTGCCCGCCAATACCTTCGTAATCGCCGATGTCAAGGTCGTCTTACCATGATCCACATGCCCAATCGTCCCCACATTTATATGAGGCTTCGTCCTCTCAAACTTCGGCTTCGACATCGCTACCCCCTCCGTTTCATCTTACCTATGGTAATCAATCAATGATAAACTGCCTTTAAGCCTTTAGAGATTATCCCCCCAGCTATGGAAGCTGGAACCCTCTTATAGCGGGAAAACTGCATGGTAAAAGTGGCCCGTCCCTGAGTTGAAGACCTCAGGTCCGTTGCGTAACCGAAGGTCTCGGCCAGCGGAACCTCGGCCAAAATGAGATTGCTCCCAGGTCTTGATTCGATTCCAATAATCCTCCCCCTTCTTGCGTTTATATCACCAACGATTGTGCCCAGAAAAGCCTCTGGGAGGATGATGTGAATTGACACCATTGGCTCCAGGAGGGCCGGACTTGCCTCCCTCGCCCCCTCCTTAAACCCGATTGAGCCGGCGATCCTGAAGGCATGCTCCGAAGAATCCACCTGGTGATAAGAGCCATCGAGCAATATCACCTTCACATCGACCATTTGATATCCCGCCAGCACTCCTCTTTCCATTGCTTCGATGACCCCTTTCTCCACCGCGGGAATGTATTCCTTTGGCACTACGCCTCCTGTAATCTGATTTGAGAATTCGAATCCTCCTCCCGGTTTTTGGGGTTCAAGCCTTAAAAAAACACGCCCATACTGACCGCGCCCACCGGTTTGTCGGACGAATTTACCCTCCGATTCAGCCACCTTGGTAATGGTCTCCCTGTACGCGACCTGGGGTATCCCAACCCTTGCCTCAACCTGAAATTCCCTCAATAACCTGTCTACAATGATTTCCAGGTGGAGTTCTCCCATACCGGAGATGAGAGTTTGCCCCGTTTCTTCATCGTGCTTTACCCGGAATGAAGGATCTTCCAAGGCCAATCTACTGAGAGACACGGCCAGTCTTTCCTGATCTTTCTTGGTCTTTGGCTCGATGGCGATGGAAATAACGGTATCGGGACGATGGATGGACTCCAGAATAATGGAATCCCCCTCATCACAAACGGTATCTCCCGTCATTACTCGCCTTAAGCCCACGGCGGCGAAGATATCCCCCGCATAAACTTCCTTTATATCCTCCCTTTCATTGGCGTGCATCTTGAGAAGGCGGCCAACTCTTTCATTATGCCCTTGAGTCGCGTTGTAAATAGTAGAACCCGCCTTCAATATCCCTGAGTAAACCCTAAAAAACGAGAGTTGCCCGACAAAAGGATCGTTTGTAATCTTAAAGGCAAGAGCCGAGAGAGGAAGGCTGTCGTCAGGCTTCCTCCATTGCTCCTTTCCATCTGGACCGACTCCCTTTACAGGAGGAACGTCAAGGGGAGATGGGAGGTAATCTACCACCGCATCGAGCAGTGGTTGAATCCCCTTATTCTTAAATGCTGATCCACATAATACGGGAACGATTTCCCTCTCTATCGTGCCCTTTCTGATGGCGCTTTTAATCTCCCATTGGCCAATCTCCTCTCCCCCAAGATATTTTGTCATGAGGGATTCCTCTATGTCAGCAAGCTTCTCCAGCATCTTCTCCCGGTGATCGGCGAAAGAATCCATGAGGGGATCCGGGACATCCACCTCCTTGAATTGTGAGCCCAGGCTGGACTCATCATAGAGGATTGCCTTTTTAGTGATCAGGTCGATAACCCCCTCGAACTCTTCTTCGTACCCCACGGGAATTTGGAGTACCAGGGGTGAGGCCCCGAGTTTTTCCCTGATCATTCGTACGCATTTGGGAAAATCGGCTCCGACCCGGTCCATCTTATTCATGAATGCGATACGGGGAGTGCCGAATTTATCGGCCTGCCTCCAAACCGCCTCCGATTGAGGTTCCACCCCCTCAACGGAGTCGAAGATAGCAATGGCCCCATCCAAAACCCGGAGGGACCTTTCCACCTCCATGGTAAAGTCTACATGACCAGGTGTATCAATAATGTTGATGCGGTGATCCTTCCAAAAACAGGTGGTTGCAGCGGAGGTTATGGTAATTCCCCTCTCCTGCTCCAACTCCATCCAATCCATGGTCGCGGAGCCTTCGTGAACTTCGCCCATTCTATGGATGACCCCAGTGTAGTAGAGCATCCTCTCGGTGGTAGTAGTCTTCCCGGCATCGATGTGGGCCATTATCCCGATGTTTCTGATTCGATGTAATGCAATGGTGCGTGCCAAGTTCCACATCCCCATTAAGAAATAGGCTAAAAACCAACGGTTTTGAATGATAAGAGGGGTTCTCAGCATATCACCCTATTCCCTTACCATCGGTAATGAGCAAAGGCCTTATTCGCTTCCGCCATTTTATGGGTATCTTCCTTCTTCTTTATCGCTGCACCGCGGCGGTTAGCGGCATCAATCAATTCAGCAGACAACGCTTCTTCCATTTTTTTTTCGGGCCGTTCCCGAGCATATGTGATGATCCATCTGATGGCCAATGCCATCTTCCTCCCAGACCTGACTTCAACGGGAACTTGGTAGGTTGCTCCTCCAACCCGCCGCGGTTTAACCTCGATCATGGGTTTAACGTTATCGAGGGCTTCTTTGAATATCTTTACGGGATCCCCTTTGGTCTTTTCCCTGATGATATCGAATGAACGGTAGAGGATCTTTTCGGCCACGCTCTTTTCCCCGCTGCGCATGATGGCATTGGTGAATTTGGCAACCAATTGGTCGTGGTATTTGGGGTCGGGCAAAATTCTCCTTTTGGGAACTTCTCTTCTCCTCGGCATGTAAGTTCATCTCCTATTTCGGTTTTTTCGTGCCATATTTAGAACGACTTTGTTTCCTGTCCTCAACTCCAACTGAATCCAAGGTTCCCCTAATGACGTGATACCGGACTCCGGGAAGATCCTTTACCCTCCCACCCCTAATCAATATGACGGAATGCTCCTGAAGGTTATGTCCCATTCCTGGGATATAGGTAGTCACCTCCAAGCCATTTGTTAACCTCACCCGAGCTACTTTTCGAAGGGCGGAGTTGGGTTTCTTAGGCGTTGATGTATAGACTCGGATGCATACGCCCCTTTTTTGAGGAGACCCTTTCAAGGCCGGAGCAGTCGTCTTATTCTTGAGAGCGGTTCGTCCTTTCCTGATTAATTGGCTTATCGTGGGCATCTCCTCCTCCCATTACCCGTTTGTCGAATTTATTATAATACGCTATTTCCCGGGCTTCTTCAATACCCTTGGGCAAAACTTCAAAAAATTACCAATTTTACCCTCTAATGTCAAGACCTTCTACTCTTGACTTTCCACAACTTCCCCCACCTGTGGCTCCATGTCATCATCGATATTAAGCGGGCCTCAGCCCGGGCAAATGGGGAATTAGGCCTATTGGAGGCAAACCTGTCGAGGGCGATTCGGGAAGCATCCGAGGAGGTGACTGAGGGGAGATGGGACGGGCTCTTCCCGGAGGAAAAGCGATTCCCTCCT
>JAUWDQ010000225.1 GCA_030608745.1 Pseudomonadota bacterium
GAAAACGGTGCAGTTGTCTTATGGTATTCTCGATCGAACCCTACGTGGGTGAACCAGGAATAGGCGGAATCAGGCTTGAGGATAACGTAGTTGTCACCGATAATGGCATGGACGTTATTAGCAGATTTCCATATGACAACCGACTACTCCGGTAAGCAATGGTAAGGAACAAACATTAGAGAAGGCCATACCGATCTGTTCCCTGGGTCTCCATGGAAGTCGGGAAGAAGTTTGACATTGGCCTGATTCTCTATGAGGGGACATGGGTCTCTCGGCCTACTCCTTTAAATACCTCCGTAGAAATCAAACCCAACATGTATTTCGTAATAGAAACCTTTGCGGGGCACTTTAACGTAGAGCAGACAGTCAGGTTGGACCAGGACATATTGGTAACCGATACGGACCACGATATGTTTAGGCTTTTCCCCTTCGAGGAGGACTTCGTAACCTGATCCTCATTCCTTACTTGCCGAGTTGAGGTTCTTGGAATGGAGTGATCATGATGTTTGCCCGGGACTTCAGGGGATTCAGTTTTTCTACAGGGAGGCCGAATGAAAGGAGTATGTGGAAAGCTGCTCGAGATTGATTTGACCCAGGGAAAGACAAGAGATCTTCCCATTCCTGATGAAATGCTTGAGAAGTACCTGGGAGGAAGGGGTCTGGGGGCACGGTTGTTGTTTGATATACTTCCGGCAGAAACAGATCCCCTTTCCCCGGAAAACGTACTCATTTTCTTGACGGGGCCCCTTACCGGCAACTTGGCCCCCGGTTCGTCTAAATTTGTTGTTATCACCAAATCACCCCTGACCCATGGATGGTGCGATAGCTATTCGAGCGGGAGATTGTCGGTTGAACTCAAGAAGGCGGGCTATGATGGCATGGTTATTTGGGGAAAGTCAAACCATCCTTGCTACCTGAGGATCGATGACAGCGGGGTCGATATAAGGGGGGCCGACTCGATTTGGGGAGAGGACAGCTTCGAGACCGAAAGAATTCTCAAGGAGAGTGAGCAAAATCCCAAAGCCGGCGTTACTTCGATCGGTCCGGCCGGGGAGAGACTTTGCAAATTTGCCTGTATAAATTCCGACTTGTATCGCCAGGCCGGGAGGGGAGGTGTTGGGGCCGTCATGGGCTCAAAAAATCTCAAAGCCATCGTGATCAAGGGAAAAGGAGGTGTTGAACCCCATGACCGGAAAAGACTGATCGAGCTGAACAAGGAGAACGCCCGGCGATCCCGGGAAAGCGAGGTTTCCCAAGCCCGGATGAAATACGGGACTCCTCTCACGCTCAATATTGCCCACACTGGCGGGATCCTGCCCACAAAGAATTTTCAGTTTGGCACATGGGAAAAGGCCTTGAAAACGATCGACGCAGAGGGAGTTAACAGAGAGGTCATTTCCCATAAGGCCTGTATCTCTTGCTTCACCCCGTGCGGTTTAGTAACACGGGTCTCCCAGGGCAAATACCGTGGAACTACGGTTGAGGGGCCGGAGTATGAAACCCTTTCCATGTTCGGATCCAACCAACTGATTGACTCGCTTCCCGCAATTATCCAGGCCAATGTGCTGTGTGATAAATTGGGACTGGACACGATATCAACGGGAAATGTTATCGGTTTTATGATGGAGTGTTTCGAAAGGGAATTGATTTCACCGACAGAGACCGAAGGGCTGGAGATTCGCTTCGGAGATAGCGAATCGAGCCTTGCAACAATAGAGATGATCGCCACTCGAAATGGTTTCGGCGACATACTCGCAGAGGGAGTCAGGAAAATTGCGGAGCATATTGGAGGAGGTTCCGAGCGTTTTGCCATGCACGTGAAGGGGATGGAGTTTCCAGGCTACGAGCCCAGGGGCGCCTTCGGTTCTGGTCTTTCGTACGCCGTGAGCCCGAGGGGGGCCTGCCATCGAAGGGCCTGGCCTCCTGCCAAGGAAATACTCGGGAACTATCCGCCTTATACGGTGGAAGGAAAGGGGGAAATGATAAAGGAATCATATGATGAGAGGTGCATTCTCCATTCGCTCTTGGTTTGCGATATGCCGGCCAGTCAAATTCCCGTACCTCTTCAGGGTTATTCACAGTACTTTCAGGCTGCAACAGGAGAATCGTTATCCGTGGAAGATTTCCGGACTATTGCGGGCAGGGTGGAAACATTGATAAGGATGTTCAATCTCAGAGAGGGGTTAACCAGACAGGACGATAATTTGCCCTACAGAACTCTCTTTGAGCCTCTCCCGGACGGCCCGGCCAAGGGGCAGTTTATCGGGGAGGAGAATCTCAACCGCATGCTCGACGAGTACTACGAAACGAGGGGTTGGGACCTGTTAGGAGTGCCAACCGAGGAAACCCTCAAGAAATATCAGCTTTGAACAAAGGCCGTTTAGGATTTCTTAATTCAGATGAATGTCATCATCAATGTGATTGGTCCGGAAATCAGGCTGAAGCAGGAGATTGATTTGGAACTTGCATCCCCAACCATAAGAGAAGTGGCAAGGAGCCTTTTGGATCAGCACAAGGGTCCGTGGGAACGTATTGTAAAGAATGATCTGTCACTGGAGGAAGGTTGCGTTGCCTTGGTGAACGGGAGAAATATCATGTCTCTTGAAGGTTTTGAAACGAAGATACATGAGGGTGATGAGATTACATTTACGGTACTCGTTGCGGGGGGTTAGACCCGTTGACCCGTGTGATCATTGAGGCACTCGTCCATTGATGGGGTCTCAATAAACGGACACTGTTGTTCCTTCGCTTCATGCTTTGGAAGTGACCCTTTTGGAGTTCGCAGGCTTCTTCGTGAGCTCAGCCGAACGGCGGGGAGCACTTGCCTCTTCCAGCCGAGTTTGGGTGCTGCGGTTTGAAAGATGGAATTACGCTCATGGGCAACGGTGTTCTCCGGAAATTTAGGGAACTTCAGTTATCTCAGGTCTTGAAAAATTGAGAACGGGAAAAGGAGCAAGAATGAGGGCAATGGTCTTACATCAGTTAGGAGGTCCGGTGGTACTCGAAGAGGTCGATAAACCCCGTATCGGTCCATCCGATGCACTGGTTCGCGTCAGGGCCACGGGTGTGGGATTGACAGTTGTCATCATGAAAGGCACCCCGGGGCGGGTTACGAGTTATCCGAGAATACCGGGCCATGAAATAGCGGGTGAAGTCATTGAGGTTGGGAGTGAGGTCCAAAATGTGAGGAATGGGGACCGGGTTGTTTGTCATTTTTACCTGACATGCAAAGCCTGCAGATTTTGTAGAAGTGGAAGAGAGACACTCTGTGAGAATTTCGGCGGAAACGTAGGTATGGCCTGCGATGGGGGTTATGCGGAATACATGAAAGTTCCAGCGCTTAATCTCTGTCCTCTCCCTGAAGAGATTCCTTTTGTAGAGGCTTCTATTATCTCAGATGCTGTAGCAGCTCCTTTACATGCATGTAAGGAAGAGGCACGAGTCGGTCCCGGCGATGACGTTTTGGTCATCGGCGCCGGGGGAGGTGTTGGAATCCATGCGGTGCAAATGGCAAAACTGTGTGGTGGACGTGTACTGGCAGCAGATCTCTCCATGGGAAAACTCGAACTGGTAAGAGAGTTGGGAGCCGATGAAATCATTGATTGCAAAAAGACCAATTTGTCGAAAGAAGTTGAGAGATTAACAGATGGAAAGGGAGTGGATGCAATCTTAGATTTTGTGGCGTCTTCTCAAACACTGGAAGCCGGTTTTGAAAGTTTGGGAACAGCAGGGAGGCTCGTTATCTTGGGGTATCGTCCACCCGCGGTTTTTAAAGTGAAGCCTACCTTTAGGGTCGACCCGTTAGTCGTTTTGGCTAAAGGGATCGAAATCCATGGTTCCCGATATGTATCCATGGCAGAGCTGATTGAAGCAGTAAAGATTGTGAAACAAGGCAAAATCAAGCCAATTGTCACTCAGACATTTCCCCTGGAGGAAGCCGAAAGAGTCCACCAGTTGCTGCAAGAGAATAAAATTACCGGCAGGGCTGCGTTGGTCATTTAGGATCCCCTAGATAAGAAAATCACGCTTGACCAAGATTCCGTCGTCAATCTCCCCAAGGTTCTCGCACCCTGTCACACTCATGATTCGGCGTAGTTCAGCCGTCAAGATAGTGATCATATCAGCAACGCCCTGACTGCCATTGGCGGCCAACCCCATGACCAGAGACCTCCCAACAAGAACCGCATCCGCCCCGAGGGCAAGGGCCTTCATGACGTCGGAGCCTCGACGAAATCCGCTGTCAGCGAAAATGGGCATCTGGTTACCGATGACCTCCTTGATCTCCGGCAGTACTTCCAGGGGGTGGGCGGAGTAGTCAATAATCGCGCCCCCATGGTTTGAAACGACGATTCCTCTTGC
>JAUWDQ010000187.1 GCA_030608745.1 Pseudomonadota bacterium
TCGGAAAAGGACATCTTCCCATGGCAATGATGGGCCTTATCATGGGAGGACATATCCGGGTAGGTATGGAGGACAATATCTACTATCAAAAGGGGGTACTCGCCGCAAACAATGCTCAATTCGTGGGCCGTACCGTTCGCATTGCACGGGAGTACGGCCGAGAGGTTGCTAACCCGAGGGAAGCTAGGGAGATTCTCGGGTTGCGTAAGAATTGACGAAAGGAGGAAACATGTCCCATGGCCATCGACAAAACCAAATACGATGAAACAAAACCCCATCAGGTCGCATTGCTCCAACTGGAGATCGCGGCTGAGAGATTGGGCCTCGACGAGGGGATGAAGCTGAAGTTGCAAAATCCAAAGAGGATATTGATTGTCAACTTCCCGGTCAAGATGGACAACGGAGAGCTAAGAAACTTTACCGGATACCGCATACAGCATAGTTTGACCAGAGGTCCAGGAAAGGGGGGAATTCGCTACCATCCCTCCGTCGATTTGGAAGAGGTGAAGGCCCTGGCAGCATGGATGACGTGGAAGGCGGCGGTGGTTAATATCCCATATGGTGGTGCTAAGGGTGGGGTCCAGTGCAATCCCAAGGAGATGTCCAAAGGGGAATTGGAGCGATTGACCCGGAGGTATACCTGGGAGATCGCCCCCTTGATCGGGCCCGAGAAGGATATACCTGCTCCTGATGTGTATACCAATGCCGAAACCATGGCCTGGATCATGGATACCTACAGTACATTGCAGGGGTACAGTGTTCCGGGTGTGGTAACCGGTAAACCCGTAGCTATAGGCGGCTCCCTGGGAAGAAATGAAGCCACGGCCCAAGGGTGCGTCTACGCCATTGAGGAGGCACTGAAACACCTGGGCATGGATTTGGAGAAAGCTACCGTGGCCATTCAAGGATACGGCAACGCGGGCTCCAATGCCGCCCAGATCATCCATAAGGTCGGTGCCATAGTCATAGCCGTGAGCGACTCAAAGGGGGGAATTTATAACGCCGATGGCCTCGACCCGGCGCGGGTACAAAAACACAAGGAGAAAACCGACTCGGTGGTCAATTACGGGGAGGGCGACAACATCACCAACGAGGAGCTCCTGGCCATGGACTGCGACATCCTCATCCCCGCAGCTATGGAAAATCAAATCACCAAGGAGAACGCCCATGAGGTAAAAGCGAAGCTCATCGCCGAAGCAGCCAATGGCCCTACCACCCCTTCTGCCGACGATATACTCTACGATAAGGGCATCTTCATCATCCCCGATATCCTCTGTAATGCCGGAGGCGTTACCGTCTCATACTTCGAGTGGGTGCAGAATATCCAATCCCTCTTCTGGACGTTGGAGGAGGTCAATAACCAACTGGCGAAGATAATGAAGAGAAGCTTCTGGGATGTAGCGGCCATCACGAAAAAAGAGAAGGTTCACATGCGGACGGCTGCCTGGATGCTGGGAGTAGGGAGGGTTGCGGAAGCGACCAGACTGCGCGGGATTTATCCATAATCCTCAGGTCCTTAGGTGGCAAAGCCCGTGCCCTTTGGGCATATGCCTCCAATATTGACAACTTACGCTAACGCCGGCGGCCCTAGGAACACTAACAGCGCGGGAAACGAAAGTCTAAAGGATTCTTCATCCTCCTCTCTTTTACCTTTTTTGCTTCCGTTTCAAGGGAATAATCATCGGCTCTTCCTGAAAACGCCGGCCATCAATTGTTACTTGTGGAACTGACTAAAATTCCGTCACTTCCCCCCCGGAAATGGGACGACGGATCCCGGCGTTGACATCGAGGGTGAAACCTGGCTCGATGATACCCGATCGCGTGTATCCCCGGTCTTCCCAATACCCACCTCTCATGGTATCGCTTAGGGTGATAGTCTCCAGCCATTTGCAGCTTTTGTACCCATAGAGGTTAGGGATTACCATCCGGAGGGGACCCCCATACTCCCTCTCGAGGGGCTCACCCTCCACCCCGTAGACGAGAAGGACCCGCGGGTGATCCAGGTCTGCCAGGGAAACGGTTGTCTCATAGCCGCCCCCAGAGCTTGAAAACGTTGCATCGCTGGCCTCCTTCCTCGGGGTGATGGTACAGATGAAATCACGCCAGAGCACCCCCTCCCACGTGGCCCTCACGGACCATCCGGAAACCGAAGTGAGCCGTGCATCGACCTTCGAGACCGGGAGGGCTATGATCTCCTTCCAGGTAAATGACCGCTCCTCCTTTACTAATCCCCTTACATGGAGTTGGTACTTGGCCATGTCGATATCCGGCATTCCCCCTTCTTGAAATACCGGGGGCCTCAGTTGTGATAAGATACTCATCATTGACCTCCTTCAAACACTTTCTCAGAGATCTCCCTATAAAAAAATTACCTGAATAGCGGCGAGGGTTTCAAGGAGAAGCTTGAAGAAAATGAGATCCCGGATGTAACCCCTGATGTCGATATTCAGTTGTAGTCTCTAGGGGATTCATAGGAAACTTATCCCGGGAAGACCATCCTCCCCCCAAGATGTCCCAGCAGGCTTACCAGGGGAGCTAAGGAGAAGATAAAAATGGCATACATCCACCATAGACTTCCCGATTGGATAATGAGCAAGGGATCGAGGGTTCTCCAGATAACAAGGACACCTGCTATACCGCAGAGAACGATGGAGAGGAGGATTTTATATTTCACATAGGTCGTGAGCACGGCTCCATAGTTAACCCACCAGGCAAAGAACCCCGTAGCAATCGCGCCTGCGGAGCCCAAGGCGCCCAAACAGAGCATATAGAAGCTCGTGGCCTCGAAGGAATTATTTCCGGTCAACGCGTAGAGGATGAAAAACAGGGGGGTGGCCATGAGAAAGGCTATGGGAAAGTGTACCGTCATGGGGTGCGGCTGCCTCCTCAACAGAGGGTAACGGTCGAACGCCTTCTGCAGGAATTGGGGCTCTGCCCTGGGATGACCAGATGGAGGGGATTTTCTTAGGATACCAACCTGGGGAAACTTATCGAGTACTTCAGCGCCATGGGGAGCCACCTCCATCTCCACCGTGAAATCTTGACCAGAGGCGTGTCTGGCCATGTGAACGCCGGTATTCCAGTGGGGGCTCTGGGAGACGTCGTATACCTTTCCCCCGAAAGCGATACAGACGGGTTTCCCGTCCTTTCCATTCATACGTTTCAGCTCTTCGGTGTCCATCTCCTTCATCGCAGTCCTCTCCTCATGCTTTCATCCGCTCCGGCCTCTCCATCAAAGAGCCCGCATCCATTCCGGTTTCAGCGCAATTTCCCCTCGCAGCGCACTGTCTATCAGGGAGAGTGCCTCTTCTTTCCCTCTGGGTAGCCTCGCCCTAATCGGGAGGTAGTTTGAGGCATGGTTGGAGAAGAAAAGACCCATTGTCAGGTGCGTATGGACGATCATCTCCCTCAGCTCCAACAGGAGCTCTCTCTCCGCCGGGAGTTGAAATTTACCCATCCTCAAATCTTCGTAAAGAGGAGTACCCGGAATGAGCATTACCGTCAGGGCACCGACGTAATTAGGGTCCATGGCGCTCAGGAGTTCACCGGTGGCCCTCGCATGCTCAAGGGACCTTTCGCGTCCGGCGATGCCGAGCAGTACGGTCAACGACAGCTTTATACCGGCCTCCCGGACCTTCCGCCCCATGTCGATGAGATTTTGGGCGTTGGTGCCCTTATTCACGGACTTCAGAACCTCGTCATCCCCGCTCTCCACTCCTAAATAGACGATTCCGAGGCCGTTCTCCTTGAGCTGGATCAGTTCCTCGAGGGACTTCTTCCTCACGCCCTTGGCATTTGCATAAATACCGACCCTTCTCACCCAGGGGAGATGTTCCTTGATCCGGCCGAGGATACACATGAGCCTTTTTTGGGGAATAATAAGGGAATCCCCGTCCATGAGGAAGACCCGGTCTTGTCCCCTCATATATTTGGAGGCAAAGAGGATATCGGAAAGAATGGTCTGGTCGTCCTTAATCCTGAACCTTTTTTCTTTGTAAGATCCGCAAAAGGTACACTTGTTGTGGGAGCACCCCACGGTTACCTGGAGGAGGATGCTATTGGCCTCACTCGGAGGCCGAATGCAGTACCCCTCGTAATGCATCCCCTCGCTTTCAACCGGAATCTCCATACGCTCTCTTTCTCCCGGGTCCAGTCAAATGTCCGCGACTCAATCAATAAAAGTGTAGTTTCATAAAAGATGACCTTAAGCCCCACCTCAAGTAACAGGGCCTTCGTTTTTCTGGTAGTAACCCCTATTCGCAAAGGAATTCTTAAAAATCATGCATAACGTATTTTTCTTTTTAATTAAATCCGTCTAATAATGAATATTGAATAAAATCAAGATCTTCCAGTCACGTCAAATTGACAGCTAATGGATTGTATGGTATCCATTTTTAAGACTCTATTCAAGCATTAAGTTAAATCCGTTATACAGGATTCCTTGGTAGCAATAGGGGTGATACAATTTCTTTTAATAATTTTTATTGAGCCTATTACATACCGCTAGTAACCAAATACGTTACATTAAAAACCTGTTCAATCAAACAATAGAGTTCATCACAATGCAACAAGAAAACCGTTTATTTACATTGGTTATGGATATGGGGGACGTAGTTGAATTTGTTGAATAACTTTTGCAATGAAACATTAAGTGAATGAATACTTTCCGGTGGATTAGCTTAATAGTAGAATCTCAAGCTTAAATTGCCAAATTCAACGACGTCCCCTAATTTCTAATTCGCCCGGGTAAGAGCAAATCCAGCCTAAGGAGGAATAACATGACATTCTCAAATCCTCAGTATCTCCTGGAGACCGATTGGCTGGAAATGCACCTCGCAGATTCCGACTTGCGCGTCCTGGATTGCACGGTCTTCTTCCACACCGATGACCGAAGCATCCGGCGCGAAAGCGGCCGCAACGCGTGGGTAGAGGGCCACATCCCGGGCAGTGGCTTCGCGGATCTCATAGGAGACCTCTCAGACCGGGATAGCCACCTTCCCCTCATGATGCCGCCCGTTGCGCAGTTCGCAGAGGCGATGTCCCGCTATGGTGTCGGTGAGGGAACCCGCGTGATCCTGTATGACGACGGTATGAACATACCGGCAGCACGGGTCTGGTGGATGTTGCGGGCCTTCGGCTTCGACGACGCCGCTGTGTTGAACGGGGGTTGGCGCAAGTGGACACTGGAGAGACGTCCGATCTCGACCGAACCACCCGCATGACAACTGCTTCAGGTACGAGCGCCCCCAGAAAGGACGTTTCAGGGAATTCTGGCAGTTCGGCGCCGAGATCATAGGC